>NZ_JBITNB010000003.1:0-290324 GCF_054373195.1 Paenibacillus sp. CMAA1364
AGCAACGGGAGTTGCTGGATTGACGGGTACAACTGGAGTCACTGGAGTTACAGGTGCCACTGGAGTAACTGGTGTAAGAGGAGCAACGGGGGCGACTGGATTCACAGGAGTCACTGGTGCAACAGGCGTAACAGGTATTGCGGGAGCGAGTGCTATTATCCCATATTCTTCTGGTATCCCTACAGTTTTAACATCTATTGTGGGTGGACTCGTGGGTACAACTAGTTTAGTTGGATTCGGAAGCTCGATAGCAGGGGTTTCATTACTAGGTATAACAATTGATCTTACCGGAGCTGCGGGTACGTTACTGAACTTTGCATTCTCTGTCCCACGTGCGGGAACGATTACTTCTATAGCTGCTTACTTTAGTACAACGGCTTCACTATCTTTAATAGGTAGTAATGTAAGAATTCATGCACAGTTGTATAGTTCTACGACACCAAATAATATCTTTTCTCCGATTCCTGGTGCTATTGTGAACTTAACACCTAATTACAATGGAACTGTTGCAATTGGATCTATCTCCCGTGGTATTGCAACGGGATTAGCAATACCTATAACGCCTGAGACCCGTCTATTACTAGTATTCTCAACGACAGCTACCGGATTGTCTTTAATTCATACTGTTGCAGGATATGCAAGTGCGGGTATATCTATAAATTAATTAGCTAATGAATCAAGATGTAGTTAAAAGAGACGTAAGGCCATTAGTGAGTGTAAGACTCTGCTGGCTTTACGTGCTCATTAAACAAATGCTTACATACCGAAGAGGAATACCACTTTCTCAGTAAAAAATTGTGTTTTTCTTCATTAGACTTTTAGAATCGACAATTATTTTTCGGTTTTGTTGCAACGTATACCCATCTTCCGAATATGTTTATAACAACAATGGATTTGGCCATTGTCATCGACATTCTATTTCAAAGTAATACGTAAGAATGTCATTTTCAGTGAAATGACATAGCGTAGCATCATCTGATTGATCACCCCCAGGAGGGATGCCAATATGTTTAACAACAAAGAAGCGTTTAAACAACTCTTTCAGGAGAATTTAATGAATACGTTGGGAAAGTCAAAAAGGGAAGCTCACAAGGCCGATGTTTATAAAGTTCTAAGTAGTATGTTCCGTGATTATGCTCGTAAGCATTGGTTAGAGACGAATCAACAACATCAAGCCAAACAGGAGAAGCAAGTATACTATTTCTCAATGGAATTTCTCATAGGTCGACTTCTTGGTAATAATCTGCTTAATTTAGGCGTGCTTGACCTTGTTAGGGAGGGTCTCAAGGAATTGGGGTGGAATCTCGAAGATATTGAGGAAGAAGAATCAGACGCAGGTCTAGGAAATGGAGGGTTAGGTAGGTTAGCGGCTTGCTTCTTAGATTCTCTAGCCACTCTTCAATACGCGGGACACGGATGTGGTATTCGATATAAATATGGGTTATTTGAACAGAAAATTGTGGATGGCAATCAGGTGGAACTTCCGGATTATTGGCTTAAAGAGGGAAATGAGTGGGAAATACGACGGCCAGATAAAAAAATAGAGGTACGATTCAAAGGGAATGTTGAAATTAGTAATGAAAATGGCGAGTTGGTATTTGAAACCCATAACTATGAGGCTATTACTGCTATTCCTTATGATATGCCGATCTTTGGTTATGGAGGGAAGCAAGTTAATACGTTAAGGATTTGGAGTGATTGTTCGACTGATTCTATAACTGAGTTTCTGTATCCAGATGATTCGCACTACGAGGGAAAGTTACTCCGACTGAAGCAACAGTATTTCCTGTGTTCATCAGGTGTGCAAAGTATATTACGTACATTCGAGAAGCTTGGATTGTCCATTGACCATCTGCCTGATCGAGTTGCTATCCATATTAATGATACACACCCTACACTTGTCATCCCAGAATTAATGAGATTATTAATGGATGTGAAAGGTTTGGGGTGGGCTGAGGCATGGGATTTAACAACAAGAACAGTTTCATATACGAATCATACGACATTAAGTGAGGCGCTTGAAAAATGGCCTGTATCTATGGTAAAGGAACTACTCCCGCGTATTTACATGATTATAGAAGAGATCAACACACGATTCTGTGGCATGTTAATGAAGCATTATAAAGAGCAACCGGAGATCGTAGCACAGATGTCGATTATTGATGGTGAGCAATTGAAAATGGCCAATCTGGCTATTGTGGGAAGTTATAGTGTAAACGGTGTTGCAGCACTTCATACGGATATTCTAAAGAAACGTGAAATGAAGTTGTTCTATCATCTATTTCCGAACCGATTCAACAATAAGACGAACGGCATCACACATCGTCGGTGGTTGATGTATGCGAATCCAGCGCTTTCAAATCTGATTAGTGAGTCGATCGGAACAAGGTGGAAGGATTCACCGGAAGAAATGATTGGATTATTGAAATACAGTGAGAATCAGAGCTTCCAAGATCGAACTCGCATAATTAAACAACAGAACAAATTGGAACTTGCAGCTATTATTCAACAGAAACAAGGCGTTATTGTGGATCCTTATTCGATTTTCGATGTTCAAGTGAAGAGACTACATGGCTATAAACGCCAGCTAATGAATATATTGCACGTCATGTATTTATATAATCAATTCAAACATAATCCAACATTGGATAGAGTTCCGCGTACGTTCATCTTTGGTGCTAAGGCTGCCCCTAGTTACTGGTTAGCTAAAAGAATTATTAAATTAATCAATGTAGTAGCACATCAAGTGAATGGAGATAGGCAAGTGAATCAGAAATTGAAAGTGATCTTCTTAGAGAACTATTCGGTATCCCTAGCAGAGAAGATTATACCAGCCGCAGATGTGAGTGAACAGATTTCAACCGCTAGCAAAGAAGCTTCAGGTACAGGAAATATGAAATTTATGATGAATGGTGCTCTTACGATTGGTACAATGGATGGAGCTAATGTGGAGATGCATGAAATGGTTGGAGACACTAACATGTTTATTTTTGGTTTACAGTCTGATCAAGTACTTGAATTTTATCAAAATGGTGGCTACAATGTTCAGAATGTCTACCATAGTGACGTACGCATTCGTGAAGTGATGGATCAACTCATCTCCCCGGGATACTTTAGTCTAAATGGATATGAATTTGAAGATATATTTCATTCGATTATGAATAGTAATGATGAGTACTTTGTACTCAAGGATTTTGCAAGTTATATTGAAGCGCATCAACAGGTGGAACGTTCCTATCGCAGTCCGAAAAAGTGGCAACGCAAATCAATCATCAATATAGCCCATTCGGGTCAATTCTCAAGTGATTGTACGATTCGTAAATATGCTTCAGAAATTTGGGGATTATAATCCCTAAAGCATCATTCTTGCGTTAAATGAAGGAAGTATACGCCAGTTGAAGCAATAGGCGTATACTTCCTTTTCCTTGACAATAAAGTCGTCTGATTCTAAACTTGATAAACTTACCAACCATATCGAAAAGGAGAGCCAATTATGGAAACATCCAAGAGTAATGTCAAGTTAGTTGTAGCAGGGTTGTTATTAGCAATATTTATGTCAGCAATCGATAATACGATCGTAGCAACAGCGATGGGAACGATTGTATCGGAACTTGGTGGATTTGATAAGTTTGTATGGGTCACATCTGCTTATATGATTACAACCATGGCAGGAATGCCGATCTTTGGTAAATTATCTGATATGTATGGTCGGAAAAGATTTTTTATATTTGGAATTATCTTTTTTCTTCTGGGTTCAGTACTATGTGGTTTTGCACAAACGATTGAACAACTAAGCATATACCGTGCTATTCAGGGTATTGGAGGCGGTGCCTTAATGCCAATAGCCTTTACAATTATATTTGATATCTTTCCTCCTGAGAATCGTGGAAAAATGACTGGGCTACTTGGAGCGGTATTCGGGACTGCGAGTGTAATGGGACCTTTGCTTGGAGCTTATATTACCGATTATGTCGGATGGCAATGGATATTCTATATTAATGTTCCTATTGGGATCGTCTCGTATCTACTTATTGTTCGGTCTTATCATGAAACCAAGAATCGCGCGAAACAGAAGATTGACTGGTGGGGAGCGTCTACACTTGTTATTGCGGTAATAAGCTTAATGTTTGCTCTTGAACTTGGTGGAAAGAATTATGCATGGAATTCAATGATGATCGTATCATTATTTACAGTATTTACAGTATTCTTCATCGTGTTCTTCTTCGTAGAACTAAGAGCGGAAGAGCCGATATTACCATTTTGGTTATTTAAAGGAAGATTATTTGCTACATCGCAAATACTAGCCTTTTTATATGGAGGAACATTTATAATATTGACCGTATACATCCCTATTTTTGTACAAGCTGTGTATGGTGGAAGTGCAACCAATGCTGGATTAGTTCTAACTCCGATGATGTTAGGATCGGTTGCAGGTAGCTCAATAGGCGGTGTTCTATCTACAAAGACACCTTATCGTAATCTCATGTTAATCTCTGTGTTCTCTTTTATTGCGGGAATGTTCTTGCTTAGTACGTTATCGCCTGAGACAGCAAGATCGTCTTTAACCCTTTATATGATCTTGGTAGGATTTGGAGTAGGTTTCTCTTTCTCTCTACTACCTATATCAACCATTCATAATCTGGAACCTCGTTATCGGGGAACGGCCAACTCGACGAATCAATTTCTTCGATCACTTGGTATGACGTTAGGAATTACTATATTCGGTACCATCCAAGGTAATCTCTTTACAAGTAAGCTTGCTGAACAATTCAAAGGAATGGGAGACACCACAGCCAACTTATCGAATCTACCAGATCCAAGGGAAATATTTAATTCAGAAGTTAGAACAACGATTCCTCCAGAAGTGCTGGACAGAATCATCAACGCGATGTCTTCATCCATATCTCAAATATTCTTGTATGCTTTGCTTCCAATCAGTATAGCTGTAGTTACTGTATTCTTCATGGGTAAAGCACGAATTACGTTAGATAAACCTGCTGTAGAAGAGGAATGAATAGTGCGTAATTAGGATGAAATGAGAATGGGGGGATAACGTGATATATATTGCTCTCGTATTGGGTATCATACTTCTTATTGTATCTGGTGTAATAGCAAAGAAGAATTCACAGATTATTGCTACGAAGAATGAGCACCATGGACCAAGTCCATCCGCTGTGCAATATATCATTCATTTCGCAGAGCATGAGGAAGTCATGGAATTGTCGACCCTTATTGCGTTATTTCACACATCATCTATGGAGAAAGAAAAGACATCACATGCTTATCTCTGCCGTGTTGTTGATGAGCGTGGTGAGCTGACCCTAACTGAGGCTGAGCAGGTAATGCTTCATAATATACGTCATGCTAAGCAAAAAGAAACGTTATTATCAGGCTTAGCTAGGATGGATCTAACATTAAATGAAGATGAGAAGTTAGCATTAATCCGCTTAGAAAGAGAGTGTGCGAAGGATGGATATGAAGAGAATTGCAGCTGAACATGCTGTTCAATATATTATGGATGGCATGAAGGTTGGATTGGGCACCGGATCAACAGCATATTGGGCCATTCAGAAATTAGGACAAAGAGTACAAGAAGGACTATCCATACAGACCGTAGCCACCTCGTTAGCATCAGAGAAGCTTGCAATAGAACTTGGAATTCCAATTATTCCTTTTAGTGAACTGGATGGTCTGGATATAACGATTGATGGAGCCGATGAGATTAACACGGATCTTCACTTGATTAAAGGTGGTGGAGGTGCGCTTCTTAGGGAAAAGATTGTGGCATTTCATAGCGAAAGAGTAATTATTATTGCTGATGAGAGTAAATGGGTTCAAACCTTAGGTCAATTTCCTTTGCCGATTGAGGTTATTCCATTTGCCGTTGATTGGACTTTAAGAGCATTAGAGCGACTGGGTTGTCGTGTTCATTTACGGAAGATACATGAAGATTTATTTGTAACAGATAACGGGAATTATATCGCAGATTGTAACTTTGAATCTATTCCATCGCCTCATAACCTACAGAATGAAATTCTAGGGATTCCTGGTGTTGTGGATCATGGTTTATTCATTGGACAAGCTGACCTTGCTATTATAGGACATAAGGATGGTAGTGTAGAGGTATTTGAGCGCAAATAAGATTAGATGGCCGTGTGTTATGGTATATTACGACAACTATTCAGTTGTTACATAACCTTGGTTTAAGTGTGGAATATTACCTCTACTTGGTTTATGACCTTGAATATTGTATAGAGGTGGCATACTGTCAATGAAACGTTCTGTTAATCTTGTAATCGCATGCATGATCATGGTCTTTTGTTTCACACAATCTAGTGTACATGCTTCTGCAGATGGACGCGCTTACCATTTTGGATTTAAAAAGAGTAAAGATGGACAACTTCCATCCATTAACGAAGAAGGATTCAAACCTATTGTACAAAAACATGAAGCGATCTTTCTCGGAGACACACATCAACAAGAGATCTATTTAACATTTGATAACGGATATGAGAACGGTTATACGGCACAAATCTTAGATGTTCTGAAAGAAAAGAAAGTACCAGCGATCTTTTTTGTGACAGGACATTACGTGAAGAGTGAACCAGCATTAGTTCAGAGGATGGTTAATGAAGGTCATCTCGTAGGGAATCATTCATGGAGTCATCCCGATGTGACACGAATTTCCGCAACCCAATTAACAGATGAGCTAATTAAAGTGAAGGAAGCTGTAGCCAATATATCGACTCAAAAGGAAATGAAGTATCTCCGAACACCCCGTGGTATTTTTAATGAAGCGATGTTGTCTCAAAGTCGAAAGGAAGGCTATACGAATGTATTTTGGTCTGTAGCTTATAAAGATTGGGATACTCAGATGCAAAAAGGATCAGAGCATGCTTATAATCAAGTGATGAAGCAACTTCACCCAGGTGCAGTGATATTGCTCCATGCAGTCTCAAAGGATAATGCAGGCGCCATGGGACGGATTATTGATGATACTAGAAAGAAAGGCTATACTTTTAAAAGTCTTAATCAACTAGTGAAGAAGTCATACTAATATTGACAAGCTACCTTCAATACATTACCTTTGCAATAAGATAATGTGTTTGAAGGTAGTTGTTGTGACAAGGGAAGTGAATATAATAATGAATGGTCAACTAAGATCTACAATTACGGCAGGACTTGAAGTGGATATTGTATTGAAGCAAGATCAACCAACAGGCAAGTTAACTCGTGGAACCGTTAAGGATATATTAACTAATTCTCCAAAGCATCCGCACGGTATTAAAGTTAGGTTAACCAGTGGACAGGTTGGACGTGTACAGCATATTATTCAGAAATGAAGTCTGAATGTACACCAGATAAATGATGAGAACTATGTATTCATGAACAGGAGATATGCAATATGTTACTAAATGTGAAATCATATATTCATAAGCAAGAAGTGGCAGAATTATTATCGTATGCTGTTTTCCCAGATGATAAATCTTTGAAGTCTGCCATCGAGAAGTATGAAGAGAACGAGTCTATGCAGATTTATGGATTTGAAGACGAACAATTATTAGTAGGCTTAATAGGTTACGAAATGGATGACGAGCAAACACTTACAGTCCATCATCTGGCTGTGTTGCCTGAGAATCGACTAAAGGGATATGGTAGAGGTATATTCTTTGAGTTAATTAAAGATCGAAATCCATCTCGAATTATAGTTGAGACTGATGGAGAAGCAGTTGAATTTTATCGTAACATTGGGTTTATGATCTATAGCCAAGATGGGACATATCCAGCAGCAGAACGTTTCAGATGTGTCTACGAGGTTGAGGATGAGGACGTAGAATAACGAAATGATATACATTGAGTGAACCTGACGAAGCGACGTTCGTCAGGTTTTTGGTATGCGGCGCCACCTGATAACGAAAACGATCCCTTCAATGATTAGCCCAAGCACGAAGCCACCAACCATCATCATGATAAATGTCAGGAATCCGGCAAGATCCTCCCACCCAGACATATCTTTATTGGTGTAGAGATACATAAGAATAACCCCGATAAGGATGCCAATGGTTGTAATCGAAGATACATAATAGGCACCAAACCAACCGAAAGCGCTGATAATACCTGAGATACTTAATGCAAATAATCCGTAACGCATTAGAATGATCAGATCCAGGGGTTGATTTAGAAAGAAGAATCGATGCAGGCTAAGAATGAGCCATAGAATGAGTGCATATATAAACATCACAAGAAACCAGTGTTTACTTTTTAATGTAGATATCCTGTTCATTTCATAGTCCCCCCATTCCTTCTTCAATTCATTTTCTTTAAAATACTTTTAACCACCCACTTGCGCTCTTGTCTTTTCTTATATTTAGGTAAAGTACGATAAACTTCAATGGACTCTTTGAAAGATGCCAGTGCTTCTTGCTTGAGACCCATTTCCTTATACATCGCACCAAGTAGATAACTGGCTTCACATGAAGAAGAATGAACATCTTGGAACTGTCTCACGTATTTCTCAACTTTCTCGTGACTGGAGCTCTGATAAATAGATGCTAATCTAAGATAAGGCTGGCCATATTTCACTCGTGGATTGATTGTAAGTGCCTTAAGGATATGTGCTTCCCCCTCTTGAATGTGACCAAGTCTGAGATGAACTGTACCTAGATCATCCCAGTATTCTGCGGAATGGTCGAATTGAGATTGAATGGTAGAAAGTATATCCAATGCCTCTTGGTATTTCTTGCGTTCCATAAGTAGACAAGCTAACTCATGTTTGGAAGAAACATCGTTACGATTCATACTAATTTGTGAGCGGAGTTTGGAGATCCTTTTCATTCGTTTGAAAGGTTTCGTTAAGCTAGGAAATATGCCGACATACCGTCTATCCAACAAATAGACAACTACAAGAAGAATCAATATTGCAATGAACGGATTCCCAACTAACCTCCATAACAGCATAAAGCCAATAAATTTACCCATGTTAGCCTCCTTAATCCTGATGAAATCAATACCAACATCATGACGAAGGCAGATTTCTTATCATATCATTATAACGTTTGGTAATTGTATGGTCTATTATATTATAGAATAGCTTCTTGTATCCGAAAAATACACTGAGGTGATTATACTGGATACCTCAAAGTATGGTGAGAAATTCAAATTGCAAGGAGAGGCTCCGAATAGGAGTCTTTTTCTTTTTTGTACGAAATGGGCGGCAATCTGACTATAAATAGGGGAATGACTAGACCAATATATCCCCATCCGACATATCCTACAATATGTTAAAGGGAAGGGAGGAATTGGAATGAGCGAGGTTGGTTATGGAGTAGGCCCGAATCCTTTCACATCAACAGGTGCTATATTAGTACTTTTCATCTTGTTAGTTATCATTACACGTGCATTTATTCTGTAAGATAACTAATTTGACTTAGCGTATGATCTTGTTAAATGGATGTAAAATCTTAACTAGAGAGGAGGAAACGAAAATGGGTGGATGTGTTGGAGGCGTGGGCGCAGGTCCGAATCCTTGTACTTCTTCAGGAGCGATATTAGTACTCTTTATCTTATTGGTTATTATCACAATGGGTCTAGGTATGTGCTAATTATGAATAAATAAAAGTGACTTGGGAGCGTAATGCTTCCAAGTCACTTTGTTATTATCACAAAAATTGGACGCCCTTTGCAGAGCGTCCTCATGGGAGAGGAGAAACCGGACGAAGAGCTTATGGGGAAACGTAAGTAATCTCCGCGGTTGTCTACGACATACTTGTAATGTCGATAAACTAATCATTCCCTGGGTGGGATTATTTATACATATGGAATACATAATCAACGTGGTTAGGATGCCGTGTTTTTCAAAACGTCTAAGAATGTGGTACGATATCGACATAAAAATGTGTTGTTCAGCATTGATCCTAAGAAGCAGAGTAGGTGAAAAGATTCGATGAGAGTTGTATCAGGAAGTGCAAAAGGCAGAACCTTAAAAAGTGTCCCTGGCACAGGCACACGACCGACGACTGATAAAGTGAAAGAAGCAATATTTAGTATGATTGGTCCTTATTTTGAAGGTGGGATCGTATTGGATTTATTTGCGGGGACGGGCGCTTTAGGTATTGAGGCTTTAAGCCGGGGAATGAATCATGGTATCTTTATTGACTTGGAGCCTAAGAGTATAGAAACGATACGAATGAATCTGAAGACAACTCGATTAGAGGATCAGGCAGAAGTCTTTCGTAATGATGCGTTGCGGGCACTGAAGGTGTTAGAGAAACGGGACATACGTATAGATATTGTATTTCTTGATCCACCCTACATAATGAAGAATGCGGATGAGATACTGCTTCAAATGCATGATAGGTCACTACTTCAAGAAGGTGCAACAATTGTGATTGAACATGATTCTAAATATGTGTATGCTGATGAGTTGCTCCGATTTAGATGCATTCGTAAAGCGATATATGGTGAAGTGGCGATTACAATTTATGAATATTGCGCAGATGAAATGGTAACTAAGATAGATATGGTTGAGGAGGAACATCATGGAACAACAGATTAGAACACCACGTATTGGCGTATATCCGGGCAGTTTCGATCCCGTTACAATGGGGCATATGGATATCATTCAACGGGCCTCTAAACAGTTCGATCATCTCATCGTAGCTGTGTTAAACAATCTTAGTAAGAATGCCTTGTTTACAGTCGAGGAGCGTAAAGATTTGTTAAGCACGATGACAAAAGATATTCCGAATGTAGAAGTGGATAGTTTTCGCGATTTATTAGCTAATTATATGAGAAATAAAAATGCGCATGTGATCGTACGTGGTGTACGAACAATCACTGACTTTGAGTATGAATTACAAATGGCTTCAACGAATCATAAGTTAAATCCAGATGTTGAAACTGTTTTTATGATGACTAATCCTAAATATTCTTATTTAAGCTCTAGCCTTGTGAAGGAAGTTGCGCATTTCGATGGAGACTTAAGTGAATGGGTATCCCCGGAAGTTGGTCAAGCTTTACATCGCAAAATCAAGGAGAACGCCGTGAAGTAGTCTTTACGATACACCAAGAAAGTAGAACTAAAGCGATTAATATGAATCCTTGCCATCCAATAATCAGAAGAGTATGAGACCAGGATCTAGTGATTGGGGAAAGCGTCGTTTCGTAATATGGCCAATACATGAAAGCGGGTTGATCCTTGAAACCTACAAGCTGCATGGGCTTCCATATCACCATGGTTATGACAAATGCAAATACACCATGTAATAATCGCATCTTTAGAAAAGGTAACCATCGCACGCCAAATTTACGAAGTGGTGAGATGGATTGAAGTATGGCACAAAGACCACTCCAACCCATCATTGCAGAGATTAAGGCCCATTGTAGATTGGGTGTGATCGTGGTCGAAGAGCTTAGTGCCTTTGCTCCCAAGTGTAATTCGAATACACCATCTAAATAAGAATGTGGGACTTGGGGTAGAATATATGAGCTTACAAGATGAATCATAACAGCCATGATGATAATGTATCCACCAATAACCATAAGCAGCGAAACGGAATGACTGACAGATTCTCCAAGTAGCTTGCCTAAACTTCGCCCATCTTGCAGATGAGCATTGTTGGTAGCGGACCATACTCTTTTGAGTAAAGGGCTTCTCTGGTTAATGTGTTCTGGTGAGATCCTGTGTGTATCTTCTGCACGTTGGCTAATGAATGAAGTAGTCAGAAATGCTAAAAATCCAGCGATCCAATGAATGCCCAACAACCAGTAACCTGATGTAGGTTGACCTAATAATCCAATTCCAATGACTATGATGATGGTCATTGGATTACAGAAGTGAGATAACCATGTCATTCGTTCTGCCTCATATGGCGTGATATCCCCTTGTTGCACTAACTGTAGTGTGGACTGTGCCCCCCCAGGATAACCAACCGTCATACCCATTGTAAGTGCCCATCCACTTACACCAGGTAGACCGAATACTTTTCTCATGACAGGTTCTATGAATACACCAATCCCATGAATCCATCCATAAGCTGTTAGGATTTGTGATAAGACAAGAATAGGGAGTAGAGAAGGAAATACGATATTCCACCATAAAGACAATCCTTGCAAAGAGGATTGAAATGTCTGATCAGGAGAACGAACAATACCTATAACAAGTAAAAAAGATATTATACCCAATAACGCAGTAGTCATAAGTCCTAGGAATGGATGTCTACTCGAACTAAACATGAAATCACCTCATTAAGTAAACAAAGCTTGTATGCAATGCAATGAAACAAGCTATGTACTACTTAATTTATGCTATTGACGCAGACATAAGACCGACTTATGTGATAGAAGATTGAGGAGGACGAAATGAATATACCGAATAAATCACGAGGCAAACAAGGGATTAAGTACCTCTTGATAGTCTTTCTGCTATGTTACATTGTCGTATATATGCCAACGCCCTATATCATTTATCAGCCAGGAAGTGCAGAGAATGTTCAACCTATGATTACGGTGAAAGAAGCGGACATTGCAGGGAAAGGGACATTTATGATGACCACTGTATCTGCAAGCTATGCGAATATCGCACTTCTTGCCATGTCTTCTTTTAACCCCAATGCAGAAGTAGATAAGAAAGAAAAGCGGCTTGGTGATAAGAGTAAAAAAGAATACGCAACAGAACAATTATTTTATATGAGTAATTCACAATCATCTTCAGTTGAAGCAGCCTATAAACAAGCAAAGATAGCTTATGACATACGTTCACAATATCTTTTTGTCATATCGACATCAAAAGAAACAGGGAGCAGTCAATATTTCCGTGCAGGAGACAAAATACTGGAAGTAGAAAATAAAGAAATTATGGACAATGTCGAGTTAGCCTCTTTTTTAAAAGGGAAGAAGGTAGGCGATGTTGTTAAGGTGAAGCTTGAGAGAGAAACGCAAGTGGTGGAGGAGAACGTTTCTTTGGTGTCTATCCAAGATCGTCAGACTAATGATACTCGCGTAGGGTTTGGTATTATGATTGGTACGATGCAGAAAGTGACGGCGAAAGATCCAGCGAAGCAAGTTGAATTTGAGAATACAAAAGTTGGTGGACCATCGGCAGGCTTGATGTTCAGTATGGAGATATATAATCAACTAACGCCAGGGGATTTGACGAGAGGGTATCGCGTGGCAGGAACGGGAACCATTACGGTCGATGGAACGGTAGGTCCCATTGGAGGGGTTAAGCATAAAATTGTAGCTGCTGATCGTGAGAAAGCACAATTATTCTTCGTCCCAAAAGCAAATTATGAAGAAGCCAAAGCCAAAGCAGATGAGATTGGAACAACAATGAAGTTGATCTCTGTGTCTACTTTGGAAGAAGCTTTGAGGGATATGGGTCAGTTCCACACTGCCTCATGATGGGCGGCTCGTAATAGTCTGGATAGATATCATGTGTCTGTGGTTGACTATAACCATTAGCATAAGCGGCTGCGGCTTGTAAATCTCGTTCCATATGATGATGCGTAACAACAGAAGGTTTCACTACAATAGGTAATGTAGAAGTTTTTTTCATTTGTTTCAGCAGTTGTTGACCAGACTTGTTGAACCCAAGGACTCGTAAATAACCAGGGCCTTTTACAAGTTCAGCTGAGCACATTTCCTCTTTTGTATGATGAAGAAGAATATGTGTCAGCATACGTTGTAACTTCGTATGGGTGTAACGTTTTGTTTTAAGACTATGAAGTAAATCTTCTACGGTAAACTGGGTGAGGTTGGGAAGAAGCTTCTTGATGCGGTACTCTAGCCCTTCTGTAACTTCGCTTAGAGAAGATAGCTGTGATAATGTCTGTGTCATTAAGAGATGCATCAGAGGCTGTCTGAATGACTCCCAGTGAACAGGCCCTCTGCCTGCTGCGAATTCGCGTTGCATAATTTCTTGTGTGTAGACTGGAATATATGATGTAGTAGCGTCCATATGATCTTGCAGTACTAGCTTTCTGATGGCAGTAGCGCTAGCTATGGGTGAACTCGTTATTGAAGCATCATGATAGGCCGCGCCTTCTCTTGGAATTGTTAATGGAATAATGTTACTTCCCAGTCGTTCCAGAGCAATTAGATAATGTAGACCTAATGTATTATTTGGTTGTTGTAATAAATAGTTAACTTCCTCTTGTTCCGTATTGTTGGTATATGAGAACTCAGCTGCTGCACTGTAAGCTTTGGGATAACTCATACCTTGATCTAAGCATTGGACAAGCTTCTTCTTCATTTCATTATTCTCTGAAGCTAGTTGCTTGGCTAGAGGAGCCAACTGATGGAGAGAACCCTCTTCTGTACCAAAGCAGATGTAATCGACGATGCCAGTAGCCTCTAGAAGAGAGACAGCCCCGTATGCAAACCATTCAGCAGGCTGAACAGCATAGGACACAGGCAGCTCGATTACAAGGTCTACACCCATGGCTAGAGCCATTTCTGCTCGGGCGTGTTTACTGATTAGCGCGGGTTCGCCACGTTGTAAAAAAGGACCACTTATGACAGCTATACAATGTTTAGCACCCGAAAGTTCCTTCGCTCTGCTATAATGATGTATATGACCGTTATGTAGTGGATTATATTCAACAATGATACCTACGACTGTATTCAATTTTGAGTTCAACCTCCTAGAATGATCCTTTTAATCTTATTCAACAAAAGTGTTGTAATCTTTTCTTTAGAATATAACATAATTGTGATCGGTAAAAGAAATAATAATGGGATGTAATGTGATTCATGTTGACAAACCTACACATATCTCGGTATAATAATTTTTGTTTGTTTGGAGTGATTAAGGTGCAATTTGAATTTCGCAGAATTGTTAAGTTAGAAGGTCCTATGCGACTTCAAGAACAAGTGAATGTAGATCGTGTCGTTAAGGATCGCAAAGATATTATTACGGCTAAATCGGTTTCTGTCGATTTAGAAGCATCATATATCGGCGATGACACAGTAGAAGTTCAAGGTCAGCTTATGGGAGAAGTTGAGATGGTGTGTTCACGCTGTTTGACGGAAGTTCCAGAGCAATTGAACATCCCGTTTCACGAACGCTTCAAGTTAGTGAGACAGTCTGAGAAGGTTCAGGATGAAGATGATGATATCATTTACGTGGAGAATGATATGGTGGATCTAATCCCATTTGTGGAAGAAGCTTTTCTGCTGTATTTACCACAGATTCCGTTATGCAAGACATCCTGCAAAGGGTTATGTCAGAAATGCGGAACAGACTTGAATGTAAGCACATGCAACTGCGACACGAGAGTAGTCGACCCACGGCTTGCTGCGCTGAAAGATTTATTTGAATGATGATGTAACATTCATTCCGTTCATGGCGGGTTGATTGAAATAAGGAGGTGGGAACATGGCAGTACCTCAAAGAAGAACGTCCAAGACACGTCGTGACAAACGTCGTACGCACTTTAAACTGACAGTGCCAGGTATGGTGAAATGTGAACAATGCGGAGAATTGAAGCTTGCTCATCACGTATGTAAAGTGTGTGGAACGTATAAGTCAAGAGAGATTATCTCTCAATAATGTTGGGATGAGTAGTACTTCACCTATGGTGAGGTACTATTTTTTTTGACTACTTTCTTTTTGAAGCAGCATGACTTATACTACATATTAGTACCTGGTTCTAAAGAGTGAGAATACGATTTAGTACATAATAACCAAGTGGACTTCCTCTTGAATGATAATGCATTGATTCTTAAATTCTTATAAATATGAGTTATGAGTAATGTAAGGGGTGGTACCGTCATCGAACGTTTACCTAAGAAGATACGTCACCAGAATTTAACGGAGATTATCGAATCCAATCCATTTGTTACAGATAGCGAACTGACTAGACAGCTTAAGGTCAGTATTCAGACCATCCGTTTAGATCGAATGGAGTTAGGCATTCCGGAGCTTCGTGAACGAATGAAACAGATGGCAGAGCATTCACATGATCAAGTTCGCTCCCTGCCATTAAATGAAGTGGTGGGCGATATCGTTGATCTTCAATTGGACAAAAGTGGTATTTCTATATTTGAAATTCAAGATGAGCATGTATTCTCTCGAACACATATCGCACGAGGACATTATATATTTGGACAAGCGAACTCGTTAGCGGTTGCTGTCATCAATGATGAGATAGCATTGACGGCCTCATCAGATATTCGATTCTTACGTTCTGTCCACCTTGGAGAGAAATGCATAGCTAAAGCATACGTGAGATTAATGCCTGGACATAAAGGCAAAGCCAAAGTAGAAGTATTTACTTATGTAGGTGAAGAGATGGTCTTCCAAGGCAATTTCCTTATTTATAGATCGACTGGAGAAGAGATTGACGAGGGAGGAATACAACATGAGGATCGTCATTGATGCTATGGGTGGAGATCACGCACCACAATCTAACATTGACGGGGCATTAGCGGCAGCATTGGAATGGAAAGATGTAGAGATCATACTTGTGGGCGATCAGACCCAACTCGAACAATTATTAGGTGACCAATCTATTCCAACGAACTTAACGATTCAGCACGCAAGTGAAGTCATTACTTCTGAGGATGAACCTGTTAAGGCTGTGCGCCGTAAAAAGGATGCTTCTATGGTTGTAGCGGGTCGGATGTTGAGAGAAGGAAATGCGGATGCTATGATTTCTGCGGGTAATACAGGAGCACTTATGACGACTGGTTTACTTGTGGTAGGTCGTATGGAGGGGATTGAACGCCCAGCCTTGGCCCCAATGATCCCAACCTTAGATGACGTCGGCGTGCTTGCCCTCGATATTGGAGCTAACATGGATTCCAAACCTCAACATTTGGCACAATTCGGATTGATGGGTAGCTTATATCGTCAAAAAGTTCAGGGGATAGCCAATCCGCGAGTGGGACTGCTAAATGTTGGAATAGAAGCTGGTAAAGGAAATGAACTAACCAAAGAAGCATTTTCGCTACTTGAGGGGATGCCGATTAATTTCATTGGAAATGTAGAAGCGCGAGATGTCATGGCGAGTAACTGTGATGTGCTTGTGTGCGATGGCTTCTCTGGAAACATACTGCTGAAGTCCATTGAAGGAACGGCTGGTGCTATGTTTACATTATTGAAAGAACAGTTCAGCCAATCCTTGAAGAGTAAGATTGGTGCTGCTATATTAATGCCTCAGTTAAAAGGAATAAAGAAGAAATTGGATTATTCCGAAACAGGAGGCGCACCATTACTTGGCCTACGAAGTCTAGTAATGAAGAGTCACGGTTCTTCGAATGGCACCGCGATTATGAATGCAGTCAGACAAGCAAGAATTGCACTAAAAAACGATTTGGTATCGAGTATAGCTAAGGAAATCAGCGGGAAATGAGTGATAAGATGGATAATTTAAGACCAGTTGGCATTATTGGTACAGGCATGTATGTTCCAGAGAAGATTCTGACAAATAGTGATTTGGAAAAAATGGTAGAAACGAATGACGAGTGGATTGTTAGCCGTACAGGAATTAAAGAACGGCATATTGCTGCCCCAGATCAAGCGACATCTGACCTCGCCTATGAAGCGGCAATCAAAGCGTTAGAGTCAGCAGGTATGGCGGCAGACGAATTAGATTTAATCATCGTAGCTACGGTAACACCTGATACGATGTTCCCATCTACGGCTTGTATTCTTCAAGATAAATTAGGTGCGAAGAAAGCAGCTGCATTTGATCTTTCTGCGGCATGCTCGGGATTCGTCTACAGCTTGGCCACAGCAACGAATTTTATAAAGACAGGTATGTATAATAATGCCCTAATTATTGGTGCAGACACACTATCTAGAATTACGGATTATACAGACCGAAACACATGCGTATTGTTTGGAGATGGAGCAGGTGCAGTTATCATTGGTGAAGTGCCACACGGACGTGGATTCCAATCCTTTGATCTAGGTGCTGAAGGTGCAGGAGGTCATTTGCTTACGGTTGCTGCGGGTGGATCAAGACAGCCTGCTTCATGCGATACCGTGTCGGATAAGAAGCATTATATTCAAATGAGTGGTGCCGAAGTGTTTAAGTTTGCGGTACGCGTCATGGGTACTGCTACGGAGGAAGTGCTTCTCAAGGCTGGAAAGACAAAGGCAGATATCGATTTGTTCGTACCGCATCAAGCGAATATACGTATTATTCAGTCTGCCATGAATCGTTTAGACCTACCACCAGAGAAATGCGTAATTAACGTTGATAAATATGCGAATACTTCAGCAGCTTCCATCCCTCTAGCACTTGTAGAAGCAGCGGAGCAAGGAAGAATGAAAGAAGGCGACACCATTTTAATGGTTGGATTTGGTGGAGGATTGACTTGGGGTGCTTCAGTCCTTGTTTGGTAAATGAATTGAATAGGAGTTGTAACATGGGGAAAGTAGCATTTGTTTTTCCAGGTCAAGGGGCACAAACTGTTGGTATGGGCCAAGATGTGTATGATTCTTTACCGAAGTGTCGAGAAGTATTTGATACGACTAATGAAGTATTAGGTATGGATATGACTTCTTTAATATTTAATGGTCCAGATGAAGAGTTGAAGCGAAC
Source organism: Paenibacillus sp. CMAA1364 (assembly GCF_054373195.1). NCBI lineage: Bacteria > Bacillati > Bacillota > Bacilli > Caryophanales > Paenibacillaceae > Paenibacillus > Paenibacillus sp. CMAA1364. Next base: position 18,552 of record NZ_JBITNB010000003.1, read on the forward strand.
ATTTAATACACAACCAGCATTATTAACAACAAGTATTGCCTACTTGAGAGCTTTAGAAGACAAAGGGATACAAGTTGATTTTGTTGCTGGACATAGTCTGGGTGAATATAGTGCGCTGGTTGCTTCGGGGGTGTTATCTCTCGAAGATGCTGTGGCGATTGTGAGGGCTCGTGGTCAATTCATGGAACAGGCTGTGCCTGATGGGCTAGGAGCGATGGCAGCCGTGTTAGGTGCTGAACGTGAAGCGTTGACTACATTATGTCTTGAAGTTACTGAAGGTGGGCATGTCGTTGAGTTAGCCAATATGAATTGTCCAGGACAAATTGTCATTTCGGGGTCTCGCTTAGGTGTAAGTGAAGTGAGTGATCGTGTAAAGGAAGCTGGGGGTAAAAGAGCCATACCTCTTGAGGTTAGTGGACCGTTTCATTCTTCCATGATGAGAGAAGCAGCCCTTAAGCTTGAACAAACCTTGAATACTGTAACATTTCATGAGCCACAAATACCATTAGTAGCTAATGTAACGGCACAATTGGTTACAGAAGGTAGTGCTATTCGTCAGCTGTTAGTGGAGCAAGTGTACTCCCCTGTACTCTGGGAAGATAGCGTGGCGTATCTGATTGCACAAGGCGTGGATACATTCATTGAGATTGGACCAAGTTCTGTATTAACGGGGCTGATTAAGAAGATCGATAAGACGGTGAAGCTAATGAATATAAATAGCCTTGCCAGCCTGGATCATCTTTGAGATTTACAACATGTATACTTGAGGAAAGGAGGAAATGAAGTTGTCTAAACCTTTAAGTGGACAGATCGCACTTGTTACAGGAGCTTCACGTGGTATAGGGCGTAGCATAGCTCTAACGTTGGCTGGATTAGGTGCTAATATTGTTGTTAATTATTCAGGCAATGAGACGGTAGCTGAAGAAGTTGTGGCGGAGATTAAAGCCATTGGAGTAGATGCAATTGCGCTCAAAGCAAATGTTGGAAATAAGGAACAAGCTGAACTCTTAATTAAAGAAACCATCACTACTTGGGGTCGTATCGATATACTGGTGAATAATGCTGGTATTACTAGAGACAATCTCATTATGCGAATGAAAGAGGAAGAATTCGATGCTGTGATTGAAACGAACCTCAAAGGTGTGTTTAACTGTTTACAGGCGGTAACTCGTCCTATGATGAAACAACGTTATGGACGAATTATTAATATTTCATCTGTTGTAGGTGTTCTAGGTAATGCGGGGCAAGCCAATTATGTTGCAGCAAAGGCTGGTGTCATCGGTCTTACCAAATCTGCTGCTCGTGAACTTGCTTCACGTGGCATTACGGTCAACTGTGTAGCCCCTGGTTTTATCGACACGGATATGACGAAGGAGTTACCAGAAGAATTACGGAATAAGCTTATTGCAGATGTTCCGCTAACCCGTCTCGGACAGCCTGAAGAAGTTGCCAAAGTAGTTGCATTCTTGGCTTCGGATAGTGCTTCATATATGACTGGACAGACGCTACATGTGGATGGCGGAATGGTAATGTAGCATTTTGAAAAAAATTCTCGTATAATACCAAAGAGGAGGAGGTGAACCGGATGTCCGATGTATTGGAACGCGTAAAACGCATCGTCGTCGATCGCTTAGGTGCTGACGAAGCCGAGGTTACATTAGAATCATCTTTCAAAGATGATCTTGGTGCTGATTCTCTAGACGTTGTTGAATTGGTAATGGAATTAGAAGATGAATTTGATATTGAAATTTCTGATGAAGATGCAGAAAAAATTACAAGTGTGGGAGAAGTAGTTAACTACATACAATCTCATACCTAAATGACACAATGGTAAGTCCCGATCCTGCAAGTAGACGGGACTTACCATATTTATTAATATCAACCTGACAGATAATGATCCACGCTTATAAATAATGAAAATGATAGCATATGCATTCTATATAGAGGTGAGAGCGCTTGAATCAAAGAGTAGTAATAACGGGTATGGGTGTCGTAACTTCCTTAGGAAATGAATTAGATACTTTGTGGGATAATTTGATCGCAGGGAATTCTGGTGTTTCTCAGATTGAGTCCTTTGATGTGAGTGAGTACAATACGCGAATAGCTGCTTCTGTGAAAGAGTTTGATCCTGAGGAGTACGTTGATCGCAAAGAAGTACGCAAGATGGATCGTTTTGTTCAATTTGCCGCAGTAGCTGGTATGAAGGCACTACAGCATAGCGGTCTGGATATTGAGAAAGATTCAAATCCTGAGCGTGTCGGTGTAATCATCGGTTCGGGTATCGGTGGACTAGGTACTTGGGAAGATCAACATAATATCTTGTTACAAAAAGGTCCTAAACGCATAAGTCCGTTCTTCATCCCAATGATGATTGCTAACATGGCTTCAGGACACTTATCTATTTTGTTGGGTGCAAAAGGTCCGAACTCAGCTTCTGTATCAGCATGTGCATCAGGTGCTCACGCCATTGGAGATGCATTCAGATGGATACAAAGTGGTGAAGCGGATGTTATGATCTGTGGCGGGGCAGAAGCAACTATACGTCCTACGGGCGTAGCCGGATTCTGTGCTATGCGTGCGATGAGTACTCGCAATGAAGAACCTGAGAAGGCAAGCCGTCCATTTGATAAGGACCGTGATGGCTTCGTCATGGGAGAAGGTGCTGGTGTTCTTATATTAGAATCATTAGAGCATGCACAGAAACGCGGTGCTAACATCGTAGCTGAAGTTATTGGTTATGGTCTAAGTGCAGACGCGCATCATATGACAGACCCTGATCCGGATGGCCCTGCTCGTTGTATGAAGATGGCGATTAGAACAGCAGGCATCGAACCAGAAGACATCGATTATATTAATGCACATGGAACATCAACAGGTGTAGGTGACAAATCAGAGACCAAAGCGATCAAGCTAGCGTTAGGTGATCATGCTTATAAGGTAGCTGTCAGTTCAACCAAGTCTATGACAGGACATCTTCTAGGTGCAGCGGGTGGTGTTGAAGCCATTATATGTGCTCTATCGTTGCAACATCAGACACTGGCACCAACCATTAATTTGGATGAAGCAGATCCAGAGTGTGATTTGGATTATGTTCCTAATGTTGCTAGACAAGCTGATCTAAATATCGTGATGTCCAACTCATTCGGATTTGGTGGACATAATGCATCCGTTATTTTGAAAAAATTCGATTAATGAAGGAGACGTTGTGATGAGTGGAGATCTGAAGCATATACAAAAACAACTTCAAATCCAATTTCACAATCAGCTTCTATTGAAGCAAGCCTTCACCCACGCTTCTTATGTCAATGAGCATCGTTTCAGTCAGCATCACGATAATGAACGTCTTGAATTTTTAGGTGATGCTGTACTTGAACTTACGGTCTCAGAATATTTATACAATCTGTTTCCTACACGTCCAGAAGGTGAACTAACCAAACTTCGTGCAGCTATTGTCTGCGAACCTTCTTTGGTGAAGTTCGCAGAATCTTTAGATTTTGGGCAGTATGTGTTACTTGGCAAAGGTGAAGAGCTAACAGGAGGACGCAGTCGTCCTGCTTTGCTTGCTGATGTGTTTGAAGCATTCATTGGTGCCCTATATTTGGATCAAGGGCTTGAGGCAGCACGTTCATTTCTAGATCGATTTGTATTTCCGCAAGTATCCGATAATGGAAAACTCCAAATCAGCGATTATAAAACGGAATTACAAGAGTTGACGCAACATCATAATATGGAGTTGTTAGAATATCGAATTGTGGAAGAGCGTGGCCCAGCACATGAACGTGAATTTGTTTCTGAAGTTTATATGGGCAGTCAATGTATCGGCAAAGGTAACGGTCGATCTAAGAAAGAAGCCGAGCAGCAAGCAGCATCGGTTGCATTAAGTCAGTTGAAACAGAGTATATGATAATGAATGTTAGAATCGTTCAATCATAATTCAAGAGCAAAAAGCAGTCTTGGACAAGCGACTTCATTATTAGTCATAGACTGCTTTTTGCTCTTTATTTATGTCTAATGAGAAATGTTGAAAGTGATGATCAATAAAGCATATTGGTACAACAGACAAATATGATATTATTAGCGCTAGAGGTGATTTGGGGACTATGTTCTTGAAACGGATTGAATTAGCTGGGTTTAAATCATTTGCAGACAAAACAGAGTTGGAATTCGTCAGAGGAATAACAGCTGTGGTAGGACCGAACGGAAGCGGTAAAAGTAATATCTCTGACGGTATACGTTGGGTTCTAGGAGAGCAAAGTGCCAAATCACTTCGTGGTGGCAAAATGGAAGATATCATATTTGCTGGAAGTGATACACGTAAAGCTGTGAATTTCAGTGAAGTTTCACTAACTTTGGACAATGAAGATCATATACTACCCCTGGATTATAATGAGGTGACAGTAACGCGTCGAGTTCATCGAAGCGGTGATAGTGAGTATCTGATTAATAAACAACCTTGTCGTCTTAAAGACATTACTGAACTATTCATGGATACGGGTATAGGAAAAGAAGCCTACTCAATCATTGGACAAGGCCGTATTGAGGAGATTCTCAGTACACGTTCAGAAGATCGACGAGGAATATTTGAAGAGGCTTCCGGTATTGTGAAGTATAAATCACGCAAAAAAGAAGCTATGCGTAAGCTTGATGATACAGAGACGAATCTGCTTCGCATTCATGACTTGGTCAGTGAGCTTGAAGTTCAGATTGTTCCGTTGAAGGAACAGTCTGATAAAGCTGTGTACTTCAAAGAACTTCGTGAACATTTAAAGAGTAAAGAGATTTCAATGTATGTCTATCAAATTGAACAAATTCATAGTCAATGGACGGATGCAACAGCGAAGCTCTCGGTGTTACAAGAACAGCAACTTAGACTGTCTACCATTGTATCCGCACATGATGCGAAGCTAGAGAGTGATCGTTCTACATTGCGCAAGCTCGAGCAAGAAGTAGAGTCGTTGCAGAATGAATTATTGCAATATAGTGAAGCTTATGAGAAAAGTGAAGGTTACGGCGAAGTGCTCCGGGAACGCAAAAGAAACCTTGAAAGTCATCGAGAGCAACTCGTAGAAACACTATCGACAGGCGATGAACGAGCGGAAGAGAAGAAGTTAGAATTGTCAACTACCAATAGCAAGCTAATGGCATTGCAAGAAGAACTTAAATCTTTACGTCAACTCCTTGGGGCTGAAGAAGCGAAGCTAATAGGTGTGACGGGTGGCATAAGCCAACAACAGGAAGAAACGTTGAAGAGTTCATTGCTTGAATTGATGAATGAAATGGCACAGGCACGTAATGAAATTCGTTACACAGATCAACAACAAGAGACCTTATCCCGTCGTATGAATCGTGTAGAGGAAGAGACGGAAAAGCTAGAAATGCAGAAAGAAGAGTTGTTGCAACGTAAAATAGAATTAGATCGTTTACTAGAAAAATTCACAAATGAACTTAAAGAACTCCGTGGGGGATATATTACGCAGAGTGAACGATATCAATCCACTCAGAAACAATTAGAAGAAAGCCAAGGAACGTTACGTAAATGGGAACAGAAGAGAGAAGCACAAATATCAAGGCGAGATACGATGAAGGAAATGCAAGATGACTTTGATGGATTTATGTTGGGGGTTAAAGAGGTTCTAAAGGCTTCACGCAAATCTGTACTTCAAGGTGTACATGGAGCCGTTGCTGAACTCATTGCCGTACCGGAAAAGCTAGAACAGGCCATGGAGACGGCTATGGGCGCTTCACTTCAACATATTGTCATGGAGAATGAATCTTTATCAAGACAAGCAATAACATTTCTGAAGCAACGTCAGTTAGGTCGAGCAACATTCTTACCACTCGATGTTATGAAGGCGAGAAATATATCAGTAACGGATCGTGCAATAATTGAAAGTGTTGGAGGGTTCGTCGGCATTGGGTCTGAATTAGTTCAGTTTGATGCCATGTTTGCACCAGTGATAGGTAGTCTCTTGGGCAATGTTGTCATTGCAGAAACGCTTGAATACGCCAACAAAATTGCTGCTAAGTGTCAATATAGATACAGAGTAGTTACCCTTGATGGTGATATCGTTAATGCAGGTGGTTCAATGACTGGTGGAAGTCAACATAAAAAGAACAATCATTTGCTGAGCCGCAAGCGTCAATTGGATGCTCTAGATCAAGAGATCGTAGATACGGAGAAACAGCTTGTTAAGCTTCAAGAAGTAATTCACCAGTTGAAGAATCAATTGAATCAGATTCAGACTAAACTAGATGAACTTCGTCAAGCTGGGGATGAGAAACGAATAGAAGAACAGCAAACTGCGGGGGATATGAAGCAACTCGAACATGAGCTAAGGCATGTCATGGAGCAAGTTGAAGTCTCTGGACATGAGCAAAGTGGATTTACGGAAGAAACGAAAGGTTTTGTTCATAACCGAGAACAAGCAATCCAAAAGTTAGCTGAGCTAGAACAACAAGAGTTGTCTGTTCATCAGGCTTTGGGAGCAGCTGAGTTCGCTCGTAAAGCGAATGAATCAGCTAAGGATGTGTTGCAGAACCAATTAACACAGCTCAAAGTGAAAGAAGGAAAGCTTGATCAAGAGTGTTTCTCGCTGGAAGAACATCTTCGACGTATCCAGACAGACTTCAATTCACGAGATAGAGATCTGAATCAGACGAAAAAGATGTTAGCTTCGATTGAAACAGACTTAGCGACAAACGTGAATGAATCCATAGGACAGATTGAGAGTCTGAATCAGTATAAATTGAAGAAAGATGCATCTTCCGAACAACTTGACTATCGAAGAGCTGCTAGGATGAAGCTCTCCCAAAAGTTAGAGTTAGAAGAGAACGAAACAAAAGAGCAACGCGTGGAACTACGTAAGATAGATGAACAACTTCGGCAGACGGAAATCGGAGTGAATCGGTTGGATGTGGAACTGGACAATATCTTAAAGAAACTGAGTGAGGATTACGAGCTTAGTTATGAATTAGCTAAAGAACGATATCCGATTCCTGAAGATGTGCCTTTCGTTCAGAATGAAGTGAAAGAATTGAAACGCAAGATATTATCACTTGGTGAAGTGAATCTCGGGGCGATTGAAGAATATCAAAGAGTAAATGAACGCTATCAATTCTTAAATGAACAGAAAGAAGACTTAATTGGTGCAAAGACGATATTGTACGAAGTGATCCGTGAAATGGATGATGAAATGTCCAAGCGCTTCAAAACGACCTTTGATGCCATTCGAACGGAGTTCCGAACCGTATTCGTCAAGCTCTTTGGTGGCGGTAGAGCAGATCTTGTTCTTATTGATCCAGAACATATGCTGGATACCGGTATTGATATCGTTGCACAACCACCTGGAAAGAAGCTGCAGAACTTACAACTTCTCTCTGGCGGGGAGCGTGCCCTTACCGCCATGGCACTTTTATTTGCTATACTTCAAGTGAAGCCGGTTCCTTTCTGTGTATTGGATGAAGTAGAAGCAGCTTTAGATGAAGCTAACGTTGTTCGATTCGCACAGTACTTACGTGAATTCTCTGAACAAACGCAGTTCATTGTGGTTACGCATCGTAAAGGTACGATGGAAGAAGCAGACGTGTTATACGGAGTTACCATGGAAGAGGGCGGCGTCTCCAAGTTAGTGTCAGTTAAGTTGGAGGACGAAGAAGCGGTCATGGTATAATGATAAAAGATGACTAGATAAATAGATGGAGGAATCATATGAGCTTCTTTAAAAAATTAAAAGATAGTATTTCAAGCAAAACAGATGTTGTAACCAAGCAATTTAAGGACGGTCTGGAAAAGACAAGGAAAGGGTTTGCCGAAAAGGTATCAGACCTTATGATACGTCGCAAGAAAATAGATGAGGAATTCTATGAAGAACTTGAAGAAATTCTTATTGGTGCGGATGTTGGTGTAAATACGGTAATGATGTTAATCGACGAATTGCGTGTGGAAGTGAAGAAACAAAAGATTGAGAATGCTTTAGAATTACAACCGATCTTATCTCAAAAGCTAATGGAACTGCTTCGTGGCGATGATGATAATGTACTTCATATGAACAAGGATGGCATTACGGTTATTCTTTTCGTAGGTGTAAATGGTGTCGGCAAGACGACAACCATTGGTAAATTAGCACATCGATTCAAACAAGAAGGTAAAAAGGTTCTTTTAGCAGCTGGAGATACCTTCCGTGCTGGAGCTATTGAGCAACTTGAGGTGTGGGGTGAACGAGCAGGTGTCGAAGTGATCAAACAACAGTCAGGTTCAGACCCAGCAGCCGTCATGTTCGATGCTATACAAGCAGCCAAACAACGACAAGTCGATGTATTAATCTGTGATACTGCGGGACGTTTACAGAGCAAATCGAACTTAATGGAAGAGTTGAATAAAATTTATCGGGTCATTCAACGTGAAGTGCCCAGCGCACCGCATGAAGTATTGATGGTGTTAGACGCGACCACAGGACAGAACGCTTTAAGTCAGGCCAAGCTCTTCGGTGAGAAGAGTGGAGTGACAGGTCTTGTGTTAACCAAGCTAGATGGCACAGCTAAAGGGGGAATCGTTGTTGCGATTCGTCAAGAAATGAATATACCAGTCAAATTAGTAGGATTGGGTGAGAAAATGGAAGATTTACAACCATTTGATTCTCAACAATTCGTTCATGCGTTGTTCGCTGGGTTAATACAAGATGAAGAAGAAAGTGATGAATTATCATCTCAAGGGGAGTAATGATCAATGGCGAATACACATACGTATAGTCGGCGTGAGGAATTAGTAAATGCGATTACACATGGTATTGGAGCAGTCTTAAGTATTGCGGCACTCGTCTTACTTATAGTGTACGCAAGCTTGGAAGGGACAGCATGGCATGTTGTTAGTTTTACCATTTATGGCGTGACCATGCTGGTATTATACTTGAACTCAACATTGGTACACAGTTTCAAAGAAGGAAAAGTAAAAGATTTATTCGAATTTTTTGATCATTCTTCTATTTATCTGTATATCGCGGGTTCCTATACACCATTTATGCTCGTTGCCATTCGAGGCCCTCTAGGATGGACTTTGTTCGGTATTGTCTGGGGGTTTGCTGTTCTGGGATGTCTTTTCAAAGTGTTCTTTGTGAAAAAATTCCTTTTCATGTCCACCGTTTTCTATATATTAATGGGCTGGCTTATTGTCATTGCGTGGACACCGTTAACAGAAGCTGTCCCTATGGGAGGCATGATTCTTCTTGCACTAGGTGGAGCAATGTATACGTTGGGAACCATATTCTATGTGTGGAGAGGATTTCCATATCATCATGCCGTTTGGCATTTGTTCGTATTAGCAGGAAGTATTCTACATTTCTTCTCCGTATTCTTATACTTATTACCAAGTTAATCGCTGTTGAATTTCAGAATCGAATAAGAATGATTTTCCAATGAAGATGACAAGGACTTTCGCTTGACATCTTCATTTGATTTAGGTATTATTAAATTCGTTGAGTGTAAAGTGTTTTTCCTTGACGAAGGGGGTGTCCTCAATGACTCAGGAAGATAAGCTTGAGAAGACCAACCGAATTAATCAACTATTTGATTTCTATGAACATTTATTAACAGATAAGCAACAAATGTTTTTGAAATATTATTTTCATGATGATTTTTCCCTTGGGGAAATTGCAGCGGAGTTCAATATTAGTCGCCAAGCGATCTATGAACATATTAAACGGGCCGAGCAAGTGCTGAATATTTACGAAGAGAAGCTGAGTCTACTGAAGAAGTATGAACAGCGTAGGGATGAATTAGAGAGATTACGCCAGTTGATGGAGACATCGAATGCTTCTACTGCAGATAAAGAAAAAATGATGCTTATGCTAGAACAATTGAAAAGCTATGAATAAAAGGCAAGGAGGTGGCGGCGAATGGCGTTTGAGGGATTAACAGGCAGGCTACAGAACGTGTTTAGTAAGCTACGTGGTAAAGGTAAAGTATCCGAAGAAGATGTAGGCGAAGCGATGCGGGAAGTGCGTCTTGCTCTATTGGAAGCGGACGTTAATTTCAAAGTAGTCAAAGAATTCGTTGCCAAAGTAAAAGAGAAGTCCATTGGTAAAGAAGTCATGGACAGCTTTACTCCAGGCATGGTTATTATTGATATTGTGAATAAGGAATTATCCGAACTGATGGGTGGAAGTCAAGCTAAGCTTGCGAAGGCTAATAAACCACCTACAGTTATTATGATGGTAGGACTCCAGGGTGCAGGTAAAACAACCACTTCTGCTAAATTAGCTAAATTGCTTCAAAAGCAGAACAGTCGTCCATTGCTTGTTGCAGGTGATATCTATCGTCCAGCGGCAATTAAGCAGTTGGAAGTGCTAGGAGAACAGATCAAAGTTCCTGTCTTTACGCTTGGTGATCAAGTGAGCCCTGTGGAAATTGCTAAGGCAGCTTTGCAACATGCAAAAGATAATGGGAATGACTATCTGATTATGGATACGGCAGGACGCTTGCATATTGATGAGACGCTCATGGAAGAATTGAGTCAGATCCATGCAGAAATTACACCTGATGAAGTATTGCTAGTCGTTGATTCAATGACAGGTCAAGATGCTGTTAACGTCGCTAGTAACTTCAATGATCAATTGGGATTAACAGGCGTTGTTCTAACGAAACTAGACGGTGATACGCGAGGTGGAGCAGCACTTTCTGTTAAAGCTGTAACAGGCTGTCCCATTAAATTCGTCGCTTTAGGTGAGAAGATTGATGCATTAGAGCCATTCCATCCAGAACGTATGGCATCTCGAATTCTTGGCATGGGCGATATGCTGTCTCTTATCGAGAAAGCACAATTAAACATCGATTCAGATAAGGCCAAAGAAATGGAACGTAAGATGCGTAATGCAGAATTTACGTTTGATGATTTCTTGGAACAGATGGATCAAGTCAAGAAAATGGGCCCTCTCGATCAAATCATGGATATGATTCCTGGGATGGGGAAGATGAAGCAAGCTAAAGACATCAAAGTGGATGATAAGCAAATGGGTCGCATTGAAGCCATCGTGTTCTCCATGACGAAGGAAGAGAAACAACGACCTGAGATTATTGATCACAAACGACGTAAGCGGATTGCATTGGGTAGTGGTACGAATATTGCTGAAGTGAACCGTCTTATTAAGCAATTCGATGAGATGCGGCGCATGATGAAGCAATTCTCGGATATGATGGGGCCTAAAGGACCTAAAGGAAAAGCCATGAAGCAATTAAAAGGTTTAGCAGGAAAAGGCGGCATGAAGTTTCCTTTTCGTTAAAATAAGTTGTTGATTCTATTGAAGGAGGTGAATTTTGTGTCAGTACGTATACGTCTTAAACGCATTGGTGCCCATAAGGCTCCTTTCTACCGTATCGTGGTTTCGGACTCTCGTTCCCCACGTGATGGTCGTTTTATCGAAGAAATTGGTTACTACAACCCGATCGTTGAACCGGCAGTAGTTAAGATTGATGAAGATAAAGCTTTGGCATGGCTTCAAAACGGTGCACAAGCATCCGATACAGTTCGTAACTTGCTTAGTAAAGCAGGAGTAATGAAGAAGTTCCATGATCTTAAGTTACAGAAATAATGACTGATGATAAGGAGTATCTATGGAAGAATTAGTTGGTGTTATTGCTAAGGCTTTGGTGGATCATCCTGAAGATGTGACCGTGAAAACGGTAGAGAAGGATCATCTTGTTGTCTATGAATTGTCTGTTCATCCTAGTGATGTAGGAAAAGTCATTGGCAAACAGGGTAGGATAGCTAAAGCGTTACGCACGGTTGTCACATCTGCAGCAGTCAAAATGGACAAACGTGTAACCGTGGATATTATATCTTAAAGATATACAAAAGGGGGTTAGGATGAATGTCCTAATCCCCTTTTGTACATGCTGAGAACATAAGTTGACATATATTTGTTTTATTTTGTGAAAAGAGCATATTTGTGTAGGAGGAGAACATGTCAGAACAATTATTGACTGTTGGTAAATTGGTGAACACGCATGGCATTAAAGGAGAAATTAAAGTTCTAGCGATTACTGATTTCCCTGAACAACGTTTCGCACCTGGGAAGCGTTTATTCTTGATTCCAGCTGATGGCACACCATCATTTTGGATTACGATTGTATCTTCGCGATTTCATAAGAATACGTATATTGTCAAATTAGAAGGATATACGAATATCAATGAAGTGGAGAAATACAAAGGAAGTATGCTTAAAGTATCGCAGGATGACCTTGTAGATTTACCGGACAATGAGTATTACTATCACGACATTATAGGATGTAGCGTATTTACAGATGAGAATGAAGATAAGCCACTGGGCGTTATCATTGAAATTATGAAACCGGGTGCTAATGATGTGTGGGTAGTGAAACCTGCAACGGGTGCAGATATTCTAATTCCAGTCATTGATGATGTTGTCTTGGACGTGGATGTGAATAGTAAGAAGGTTAAGATTCATCTCATGGAAGGATTGTTATAAATGATGAAGGTAGATGTTCTTACTCTATTTCCAGAGATGTTCACAGGTGTATTTGAGAGTAGTATTTTGGGAAAGGCGAACGACAAAGGGATTGTGTCATTAAATGCAATTAACTTTAGAGACTTCGCCTTGAATAAACATCATACAGTCGATGATACGCCTTATGGTGGTGGAGGGGGCATGGTACTTAAGCCTGAGCCTATATTTGCTGCGGTAGAACATGTACTGACATCTGTTTCAAATCCCCCACGTGTCATCTTGATGTGCCCACAAGGAGAAACATTTACACAAAGAAAAGCAGAAGAGTTATCCAAAGAAGAGCACCTTATTTTCATATGTGGGCATTATGAAGGGTATGATGAACGTATCCGTGAGCATCTCGTCACCGATGAATTGTCTGTGGGGGATTATGTGCTGACAGGTGGAGAAATACCTGCCATGACTGTGATTGATGCTGTCGTGAGATTGCTACCAGGTGTACTAGGAAATGAAATGTCTGCCGTTACTGATTCATTCAGTACAGGACTATTAGAATATCCTCATTACACTCGTCCAGCGGAGTTCCGTGGTTGGAAGGTACCAGATATGTTATTAAGTGGTCATCATGCTAACATTGAGGTGTGGCGAAGACAGCAAGCGTTGAAGCGTACCTTTACACGTCGACCTGAGCTTCTCGATAAGCTTACACTCACGGTTCAAGATAAGAAATATATAGAACAGTTAAGAAATAATATCAATTAAATGATGAGTTTGATCAGAGGAGGAACAGGATGAGTTATCCAAATTACTTTGAAGAACGCAAAGAACAACAGCTTACAGAATTAAAAGAATGGTTAGCTATTCCAAGTATATCCGCTTTATCTGAACACAAATCAGATGTATTGCGCGCAGCAGATTGGCTCGCTAATTCATTAACAGAAGCAGGTCTAGACAATGTGAAGATTCATAAGACGAATGGTCACCCCATTGTATATGCTGATTATTTGCATGCACCTGGTAAACCAACAGTGCTTGTATACGGCCACTATGATGTACAACCGGTTGATCCCCTTCATTTATGGGAGACACCGCCGTTTGAACCGACTATTCGAGATGGTAAGATTTATGCACGCGGAGCAACGGATGATAAAGGTCAAGTTTTCCTACATATTAAGGCTGTTGAGGCGATGTTGAAACTAGATAAGGAACTTCCAGTGAATATTAAGTTCTGTATCGAGGGGGAGGAAGAAGTATCTAGTCCTAACTTACCCTCATTTCTAGAGCAACATCGTGAGGAATTGTCAGCGGATGTTGTACTGATCTCTGATACTTCTCTTCTTGAAAAAGGAAAACCGGCGATTTGCGTAGGGCTACGTGGGTTATGTTCGTTAGATGTTCATGTCACGACAGCGAACACAGACTTACACTCAGGGTCCTATGGCGGTGGTGTGCCTAACGCACTACATGCGATGATCGAGCTATTGTCAACATTGCATGACAATCAAGGTCGAGTGGACGTGGATGGATTCTATGCCGATGTGCCTGAATTGACAGACGCGATGCGAGCTGAATTTGTCAAACAAAATATTGATGAGTTGAAGTTGCAAAACGCTCTTGAACTTGAGGCGCTGTATGGTGAAGAAGGATTCTCATTCGTTGAAAGAACTGGAGCTCGTCCAACCTTAGAATTAAATGGTGTATATGGCGGATTCCAAGGAGAAGGTTCGAAAACTGTAATCCCAAAAGAGGCACATGCTAAAATTACATGTCGACTCGTTGGATACCAGAATCCGCAAGATATTCTGGACAAAATTGAACTGCATATTCTTACCCATGTTCCACGAGGTGCTAAGGTCATTGTGACACAAGGCGAAAAAGGAAATCCATTTACGATTGATCCTGCAACACCGATGTTGCAGAAGGCCGCTGATGCATTTAAGAGTGTGTACGGTGTAGCTCCCGTATTCACCAAAGATGGAGGGTCCATTCCAATAGTTGAGACTTTCGGCAGATTATTATCTGTTCCGGTTGTGTTAATGGGGTTTGGTCTTCCAGATGAGAATCTTCATGCCCCGAACGAGCATTTCAATCTGGATAACTTCGATAAGGGACTATTAACGATTGTAGAATTTCTACAAAAAGTATAGTGATATAAATGTAAAAATTGTTGCACGATAATCAGAAACTATGTTATAATAAGTCCTGTTGTGTATGACTACGGTGGTCCTCTGTCCATAATGAAGGAGAAGAAGACTTCTCCAGAAGAAGCAAGAACACCTGTATGGAAGGAGGGAATTCTAATATGAATATCCTACAAGCGATTACTCAAGATCAAATTCGCACAGATTTGCCAAACTTTCGCCCTGGAGACACTTTGAAAGTACATGTAAAAGTTATCGAGGGATCACGTGAGCGTGTCCAATTGTTCGAAGGTGTTGTAATTCAGCGTCGTGGTGGTGGAATCGGAGAAACTTTTACAGTACGTAAAATTTCTTACGGTGTTGGTGTGGAAAGAACATTCCCACTTAACTCGCCTAAGCTCGAGAAGATTGAAGTGGCTCGTCGTGGTAAAGTTCGTCGTGCTAAATTGTTCTATCTTCGTGAACTACGCGGTAAAGCTGCAAGAATTAAAGAAAAGCGCCGTTAATTTACGGACAATGTTAAGGGGCTTGTTTGCAAGTCCCTTTTCTTTTAAATTAAATAGGGTATACGAATGTCGAATACCTACAATTATAATGATAAAAAGTATGAACTACGTCAAACTATCGCATTTCAGTTTCTACTTGTCAGGCTCATAAGCTCCGCTAAGGAGCTTATGTTTTTTTTGAAATACAATGAATGTTCATCAACCCCATTGTATATATATTTCATCCAATTAAATGCAAGAGAGGGCTGGCGAGTAATGCAACAGGACTTGGATATAGAAGGCAATACAGATGAATTCAAAGAACAAGATCGTAAACCATCGAAACAAGGGAATAATGAAGTGATGGAGTGGCTGAAGGCTATTGTTATTGCAGTGGTTCTGGTTTTTCTTATTCGTTGGCTTCTTTTCAAACCATTTATTGTTGATGGACCCTCTATGAAACCTAGTTTTCACACGGGTGAGCGTTTAATCGTTAATGAGATCCTTTATGACATTCGGGACCCCAAGCATGGGGAAGTTGTTGTGTTTCACGTTCCTTCTGAAGGGCGGGACTTTATTAAACGAGTGATTGGTGTTGCTGGTGACACGGTAAAAGTTGAAGGCGATACGGTGTATGTGAATGGGGAACCTATTGAAGAGCCCTACATAAAAGCTGAAGTTGATCTCAGACATGAGCAAAATTTAACTTATAATAATAAAGATTTCCCTAATGATTATTTTCCTGATGGCACAGTACCTGAGGGACATATTTTCGTCATGGGTGATAACCGTTCAGATAGTACAGATAGCCGAATGATAGGATATGTCCCACTTGGTGACATTGTTGGCCGAGCAGATGTGATCTTTTGGCCAATGAAAGATATAGAATGGATTAACCATTAAACCCATAAAACGTATGGAAAAACCGTTATGGTAAAGAAGATGAGGTGATGACCGTGACGATTCAGTGGTTCCCAGGTCATATGACCAGAGCGCGCCGCCAAATTCAAGAAAACTTAAAGTTAATCGATGCGGTAATTGAGTTGGTAGATGCACGTCTTCCACTCTCTAGCCGTAATCCGATGATTGATGAAATTCTTCAAGGTAAACCAAGACTCATTGTTTTGAACAAAGCAGATTTAGCAGATGGAGAAGTAACAAGAGAATGGTTGGATTTCTTCAAAAAACAAGGACATGTGGCATTTCCTTTGGATGCATCGACAGGAACTGGCATAAAGGAAATTCCGACACAGCTTAAATTATTGCTCAAAGCAAAAATTGATAAGCAGATTTCAAAAGGAATCAATCCAAGAGCAATTCGCGCCCTTATTGTGGGTATTCCCAACGTGGGTAAATCTACATTAATCAATCGACTTGCTGGACGGAGTGTTGCCTTGACGGGTGATCGTCCTGGCGTAACCAAAGGACAACAATGGATTAAAGTAGGCAAAGAAATGGAACTACTGGATACACCGGGAATTCTATGGCCTAAATTCGAAGACATGAATGTAGGATATCGATTGGCTGTGACTGGAGCAATTAAAGAAGAAACGCTCAATGTAGAGGACGTCGCATTTTTTGGCTTGAAATATATTGCTAAATATTATTGGGCACCTCTTAAAGATCGTTTTGAGCTTGAGAGCGATCAACCGACCGATTACGATGATCCGGATCAGATTGTTGCGATTATGGAGGAAGTTGGTCGTAAACGTGGCTGTATTGTCAGTGGCGGAAAAGTCGATTTAGAGAAATCTTGCCGGATCATATTACGTGAACTTCGTGCTGGTAAATTAGGTCGGATATCGATGGAAGCACCTTATTAATATGACACGTTAAGCCACCGATATTTCGGTGGTTTTTTGAATAGATGGAGGAATACGATGAATAAGTCGAATGAAACGGTCTTAGATCTGTTAAGATACGAGACCTATTACACAGAGCAATCTTATGAACATATTGCTGGGGTTGATGAAGTGGGACGTGGTTGCTTATTTGGAGATGTGATCGCAGCAGCAGTGATTCTTCCGCAAGGACTTCGTCTAGAGGGTGTTAATGATTCGAAGAAATTAAGTGCTAAGAAGCGCGACGTTCTATATGATCTCATCATGGAGAAAGCATTGGCGGTTGGTATGGGATATGTGGATTCCCAAACAATCGATCGTATAAATATTAAACAAGCATCCCGGCTTGCTATGAAGAAAGCACTCGAAGGATTATCCCTTATCCCTAATTTTGTGCTAGTAGATGCAGAAGAAATAGACACCGAGATTCCTCAACTTGCGATTGTCAAAGGGGATGCGAATAGTCTATCCATTGCTGCCGCATCTATCATTGCTAAGGTTACGCGGGATCGTCTATGTGAAGGAACTTGGGATGAGATGTACCCTGACTACGGGATAGCTATTCATAAGGGATATGCAACCAAATTACACAGAGCGCAAATTATAGACTTAGGTGCTACACCTATGCATCGTCGTAGCTTTCTTGGGAATATTGAAGCGCAGAGACGTACCTTACGATGAAAAGAAGTGCTCAACCGATAAGGGATATGTACCGATATAGATAGAAAGAGCGATTTGAAAACGGAGGAATCCATGTGAATATCGGATCATTAATTCGCGGTTTACTTGGTGAACAAAAGCCAGGGGAATTCAAACAACTAGATGTAAAAGAAGGACAGGTCGTACGTGGAGTTGTTCTAAGTGTCTCAGATAGCGGTAAGGAAGCTGAGATTCAAATTCAAGGTGTCAAAGTGCATGCTAAGCTTGAAACACCAGTGCAACAAGGACAAGCGACATTGTTACAGGTACAAGCACCGGATGAAGATGGTTTGATGGTTCTTAAGCCACTTGCTGAATCTCCCTATTCAAATATTTCTGCCAAGACAATGGCAGATGTATTAAAAACGGTTGGTCTGACGGATACGAATGCAAATCGTGAGATGCTCCAAACACTTCAAGCTAGTGGTGTTCCCTTAACGAAGGAGAATGTAGCCTTATTTAAGTCTATTCTGATGGAGAAGCCAGTAGGTGTATCCACAGAGAAGTGGCTTCAATCCGCTGCCATCGCATTTCAGCGGGGGCTACCGATGACAGGCGAGAGTGTCAGAGGGTTGCAACAAGCGGTATTCGGTCCACCCTTACATCAATTGTTATTGGGGTTGAGTGAACAGCTAACGTCGTTCACAACCAATGCTGGTGCTGGGGTTGCGTCACAGACGATGATTACTTCGCAAGCACAAGTAGCAACAGGCGCGCTCGCCATGCAAGCGAGTCCAGATGTAGCGAATGGCACAGGTATGCAAGCGACGCAAGGCAATCAAGCGCAGACGGGCAATCCGGCCGTCACGGTAGGAACGGCGTCATCTCAAGGTAATGCTACCGCATCGACAGCGACTGGTAATGGTGCGCCAGGAGCACCTACACAAGGTGGCGTTACACCTTCGGTCATCACGTCATCGCCCTTGCAACCGCTTATTGCGAAGTTGCAAGATATCCTGCAGCAGCTTCGCGGTACGCAGCTGCCTACAGCCCCTCCATCGGCGCCAAGCGCGATGGGGAGCGGACAACCCGTCACAGCTACGCTAAGTGACGGAATGACTGCCGGCGCGTCAATGCCGCCGGCAAGTGCGCAAGCTACATCCCGTGCGGATGTAGCCGGGGTATTGCCGCCGCTTACGCAGGCGGCAACGATGGGCGAAGCGCCCGCAGGGGCTTCGCTACGTCCTGCCCCTACCCAAGGCGAAGCCTCTTGGGTAGGGCAGATGTTGAAGTTGCTCGGTGCGGAGCACGAGCAACATGCTGTGCGCGGTGGCGCAACGCCACAAGCGGCGCAAGCGCAAGCTGGGAACGCCCAGCAAGCCAGTGCAACGGCACCCCCGACCCCGACATTGGCACAGCAGAATGTCGTTGCTAATCAGGGTGTGCCTGTAGCGGCTCAACAGTCTAATGCAGCAACGACAGTTGCGTCAGCTAATGTACCGGTTACAGCACAACAACAGGTGACACAAGAGACAAGTGTTCTTACAGGTACACAAGCGAATGGAACTAGTATTATACCAGAAGGTATAAGAAGTTCTGTCACACCTCAAATGAGTGTGGCTTCGAATTTGTTGAATCCAGAAGTGGGCGTGATGAGCCACGAATCTTTAAAAGGTACGCTTCTTCAAATGTTAGACATGAAGGACCTTCCTCCGGCATTGAAGGAAGCTGCACAGCAATTAGTTCAACATATGACCGGACAGCAGTTATTATTAAATACGGACCGTACTGCACCTTTTGCACAAGTGACAATGTTCATCCCATTGAACGGACAGGATGGAGAAGAGACCGCATCGGTTCATATCCAGTCTCGTCGGGGTAAAAAGGGCGAGTTGGATGCATCCAATTGCCGTCTATGGTTCGATCTGGACATGAAACATCTAGGGTCAACGCTTATAGATGTACAGGTAGTTGACAAGATTGTTAGCTTAAAAGTTCATAATGATCATGAATGGATGACGACACTCATCGAGGGTCGTCGCGATGAAATAGCTCAAGCCATACATGCGATAGGATATCAGTTATTCACTTTAAAAACAGAACCACTACCGCAACCAACAGTTGCAGCTGTATCTAGCAAACAAGGTAGTGTGACTTCAGAGTATGCACCTCCAATATACAAAGGGGTGGATATGTTTATATGAAAGAGCTGTCTAAAGAGGAACTTGAACTCTCTAAGAAGAAAGCTGTTGCCCTTAAATATTCTCCTGGTGAGAGTGAGGCTCCGATGGTCGTGGCGAAAGGCCGAGGACGACTTGCAGAGACAATTCTAGAGCGAGCGAAAGAACATGGTGTTCCCGTTCAAGAAGACGCTGCATTGGTTGAAGTACTATCTCAATTGGATCTGGATCAACAAATTCCAACCGAGTTGTATCAGCTTGTGGCGGAAGTGCTCTCCTATATTTATCGTACAGATGGCTTAGCTAGGGAAGGAAGATTCCCAAGATGAACTCAGAGCCTCTTAAGAAAGATACACGCAAGCAGAAGGGTGCAGCAGGTGAGGAACATGCTGCAATCTACCTAGAAGAGCAAGGGTATAAAATTGTGGATCGAAATTGGCGATGTCGAAGTGGTGAAATAGACATAGTGGCCCGCAAGGAGGATAGTTTAATTATTGTAGAGGTGCGAAGCCAAAGTGGACGCTCCAGATTTGGAATTCCAGCTGAATCAGTGAATACACGTAAGATAAATCAGGTACGTCAAACAACGGAAGTCTATTTGTTGTACAAAAAGATGAATATTGCATCGGTTAGGGTGAGATTTGACGTGATAGCGATCATTCTAAATGCTGACATGACATTATATAACCTGGAACATATTACGGACGCTTTTTAATGATTAGACCATCACAAGATTAATCTAAATGTAGGAGTGGTTTAGATGACAAACTTACCAAGGGTATTCTTATGGATATAAATAGGGGCTGTGTCGTACCTTTATCATAAGTCTTATAGGTGTGATAGGTTTTGCAATAATTGCTATTATGATAGGCAAACAAATGATTGTAAAGTTCGATAATGGCATAAGCACAGTTATTCAGGGATTCGAATCATCCGTGCTTACACTAATTATGGGGCTTTTTTCATTTATCGGAGCGTGGCTTCCGGTGGGCATTATCTCCCTTGCGACCATATTCGTTCTTTATAGCGTGTTGAAATTTCGTATGGAATTAGTGTTCTTTACTTTAGTTATGATGGGTTCATTGTGTTTGAATGTCTTGTTGAAGTTGGTATTTCAACGTGAACGCCCCAATTTACGTGTCATAGCTGAAGCTAGTGGGTATAGCTTTCCAAGTGGACATACCATGGCGGCATTTACTTTATATGGTCTAATATGCTTTTTACTCTGGAAACATACGACAAGTGCAAGAGGGCGAGTCATCTTGTTGCTATTTGTTTCTATGATGATCGCAGGTATTGGCATTAGTCGAATTTATTTGGGAGTCCATTACCCAAGCGATGTGCTAGGAGCACTTTTTGCAAGTGGCACTTGGTTAGCCATTTCCATTGGGATATATCAAAGGATTCTAGAGAAGCGTGCTCCCAAAGTTTGCTGAATCAAGTTAAGCGGTGGTTGTTGCTATGAATACGATAAATGACAAATAAAAGTCCAATGAACATCATTGTTATTGGACTTTTTTAATATTAACTTTTCAAAATACAATCGGTTTTAAAATCATGAAAATGAACAATATAATACCAAAGAATGAAGCGATATAAGATAGATTAGATGATTTTTTAAGTGATAAGATTTGTTCGTTATTCAGTTTTGTGTTCTGATCGTAAGCGGGATCAAAGACTAATACAGTCAGTTTGGCAGTAGCCGGTGCTAATAAAGCGATGGCGATAAACTGAATAATAAAGTAATCAATTAGTGAACCAAACTGCCAAAGTACCATGAAATCGCCATAAGTATCAGTAACAAGAATTAAAGTAATTCCGGATAGCAAGGCAATACTACCCCCTATTTTAGGGAAAAGATTGACGGCATTAATTACGCTCAAAGAAGCGCGAAGTTGAGAAAGGTTTTGATTTTTACGTAGTAAGTAGTGGCCGAAAAACGTCGGACCAACACCAATAATTGCAGAAAGCACATGTATAAGAACGAGTAAAGATAACCAAGACATGTAAGATATCCTCCTTTATAGAGATTTATATTTCCCAGAAATATGAAGGCATCTTCCGGAACATCATAGGAGAGGATATGTTAAATTGTATTGGAAGATGACAAATACCTGATTAGATCATCTTCTAGCACTGGTGCTTACTAAGTTCTATAGAATTGAATTCATAGATATATCATTTTACTTCCTCTGCATGATTCTGTTGCAGATCCAAATTCCGATATTGAATGGCTTCTGCGACATGCGAAGATTCGATGCTATCTTTGCCATCGAGATCTGCAATCGTCCTCGCTAATTTTAGAATCCTGTCATATGCTCGCATGCTGAGACCGAGAGCCTCCAACGTTTCTTGTAGCATCGTTGCCGTATCTGGCGAGAGCGCTACGAAGTTACGAAGATGTCTCCCCCCTAATTCACTATTGTAGGAGAAGGGTAAGTGGCTGTAGCGTCGTTGTTGGATACGATGTGCTAACATGACTCGTTCTCTCATTTCTTCCGAAGATAGACTAGAGGTCTCTTTGGTCCACTCTTTGGGCCGAGGAACATCGACTTGAAGGTCAATTCTATCTAATAACGGACCGGATATTTTGGTGCGATAGTGGGTGATACGTGTGCTACTGCAAGTACAACGATGCTCTGGATGATCGCTTCCGAGATAGCCGCACGGACAGGGATTCATGGAAGCGCATAACATGAAGTGTGCTGGAAAAGTATGTACTGCGCGAGCACGACTAATCGTTACTGCACGGTCTTCCAAAGGTTGGCGTAATACCTCTAATACATTACGAGAGAACTCAGGTAGTTCATCTAGAAATAAAATTCCGCGATGGGCAAGGCTAACTTCACCTGGTTTAGGGATAGTGCCGCCTCCAATAAGGCCACCTGCGGAAATAGTATGGTGTGGTGATCGGAAGGGGCGCTGTTTCAGCAAGCCTGTGGTTGGTTCTTTTAATTTACCAGCAGCACTGAATATTTTAGTCGTCTCTAGAGCTTCTTGTTCGGTTAAAGCAGGCAGAATGGTAGGTAAACGTTTGATAAGCATCGTTTTACCAGTACCAGGAGGACCAATAAGTATAATATTATGCATACCAGCCGCAGCAATGGTCAGTGCTCGCTTTACGTGTTGTTGTCCTAATACATCACTATAATCCTCATAACTAACAGCGCGAATAGAAGAAGCTGATAATATAGGTTTAGTGGGCAAAGATTTGTGGAGAAAGTCCAGTGAATGAAGAATGACCGGAGGATCGGATTCCTTTCTTGTACCCTTGGTTAGAATCCCATTAGGATACAACAATTCTCTAAGGTGTCCTAGACTAAAGACCTTCATATCTTTGATTAAATCTGCCTCGGCAGCATTCTCTTCGGGTAATAGAACCGCATTAAATCCCTCTTGTTTCGCTCGATCTACCATAGATAGAACACCGGACACCGGCCTCAAAGTCCCATCTAATGCAAGCTCACCGATCATCAGTAATCGGATTTCAGAAGGCAGAATAACTTGAGCGCTGGTTACTAGAATAGCTAGTGCAATAGCTAAATCGAATGCGGAACCTTCTTTGCGCAGGTCTGCGGGAGCTAAATTGATCGTAACCCGTTGCATTGGAAAGCGAAACCCACAATTTTTGATGGATGCACGAACGCGTTCCACCGCTTCTCGGATCGCCGAGTCTGGAAGCCCGATAATTGCAGTCTGAGGTAGCCCATTGGAGATATCCACTTCCACTTGAATGATGACACCATCAATTCCGAACAAACAGGCACTATGCGTTTTTCCATACATAAAAAAACCCCTCTTCTATTTAATAGATACAATGTAGAATGTATACCTATTTAGAAAAAAGGTGCTTCCTTTTTCTTGAACTTTTAATTATTTAAATCTTAATAGGAGTAGAAGATTTTGTCAAATTAAAGCCCCATAATGCTAATGTTTTCTAATCAATCACAAAAAGGGATGAAACCAATATCAAAAGAGTGTCTATTGAAATTGCTTTTATTAAGGAAAGCGTTTTAAAAACATGTTACAATGAGTTTGGTTTATAAATATTTCCAATAAAATATAGAAAGTAACTATTAAATAGGTACGTTTTTATATTTTATTAGAAATGGATGCGCTCTCTTTTATGAGATGTTTATCCATTATAATTGGAAATCACGACTTTTTTCAGCAATGTTGATAGGAGGATTTGTTAATGAATATCCATGAATATCAAGGAAAGCAAGTGTTGAAACAGTATGGTATCTCTGTTCCCAATGGGAAAGTGGCCTACTCCGTAGAAGAAGCTGTAGAAGCTGCAATTTCTTTAGGTAGCTCAGTAGTCGTCGTAAAGGCGCAGATTCATGCTGGAGGTCGTGGGAAAGCCGGCGGTGTTAAGGTTGCTAAGAACCTAGATGAAGTTCGTACATATGCGGAGGAGATCTTAGGTAAAGTATTAGTCACTCATCAGACTGGACCGTCTGGTAAAGAAGTGAAACGTCTTCTGATTGAAGAAGGCTGCGATATCCGTAAAGAATATTATGTGGGTGTTGTCGTCGATCGTGCTACGGGACGAGTGGTCATGATGGCATCAGAAGAAGGCGGCACAGAAATTGAAGAAGTCGCTGAGACCAACCCGGAGAAAATTTTTAAAGAAATTATTGATCCTGCTATAGGTTTACAAATGTTTCAAGCTCGCAAATTAGCATACGCTATTAACATTCCGAATGAGTTAGTAAATAAGGCTGCTAAATTTATGATGGGATTGTACAATGCCTTCATCGATAAAGATTGCTCCACAGCCGAGATCAATCCGTTAGTCATCACAGGTGATGGTGATGTTATTGCTCTAGATGCGAAGCTTAATTTCGATTCCAATGCATTATATCGTCATAAAGACATTCAAGAACTTCGTGATTTGGACGAAGAAGATTTGAAGGAGATTGAAGCATCTAAATACGATCTAAGCTATATTGCCTTGGATGGTAATATCGGTTGTATGGTAAATGGTGCTGGCCTTGCCATGGCGACGATGGATATTATTAAGTATTACGGTGGAGACCCTGCTAACTTCCTAGATGTAGGGGGCGGTGCGACAACGGAGAAAGTAACGGAAGCCTTCAAAATCATCATTTCTGATGAAAAAGTAAAAGGCATATTCATAAATATCTTTGGTGGAATTATGCGTTGCGACATCATTGCAAATGGTGTTGTAGAAGCAGCTAAACAACTGGAATTAACACGTCCTCTCGTTGTTCGTTTAGAAGGAACGAATGTTGATCTAGGAAAGAAAATTCTAGCTGAATCAGGTCTTAATATTGTAACAGCTGATTCGATGGCAGATGGTGCTCAAAAGATTGTCTCGCTCGTACAATAATCACTATTTAAATCGATAGGGGATGTGAAGTAACCGTGAGCATTTTAGTCGATAAACATACCAAAGTTATTACGCAAGGAATTACTGGTGCGACAGGATTGTTCCATGCGCAAGGCGCATTGGAATATGGTACACAAATGGTAGGTGGCGTGACGCCAGGCAAAGGTGGTACAAATGTAGATATTACATTGGAGAATGGAGAAACAATTCGTTTACCAGTCTACAATACCGTTGTTGAAGCGAAAAAGGCAACGGGTGCGACCGCAAGCGTGATTTATGTTCCACCAGCTTTCGCTGCAGACTCGATCCTTGAAGCGATTGATGCAGAGTTGGAACTGGTTATCTGTATTACAGAAGGTATTCCTGTATTAGATATGATCAAAGTCTCTCGCTATCTAGAAGGTAAAAAGACAGTGCTTATCGGACCTAACTGTCCGGGGGTCATTACACCGGGTGAATGTAAAATTGGGATTATGCCTGGTTATATACATCTACCTGGACACGTTGGTGTCGTATCTAGAAGTGGAACGTTAACCTATGAAGCTGTTCATCAATTGACAACACGTGATATCGGTCAATCATCAGCTGTAGGAATTGGCGGAGACCCTGTGAAGGGATCTGAATTCATTGATATTCTAACGCTGTTCAACAACGATCCAGATACGTATGCGGTTATCATGATAGGTGAAATCGGTGGAACGGCAGAAGAAGAAGCTGCAGAATGGATTCGTGAGAATATGACGAAACCTGTCGTTGGTTTCATCGGAGGTGTTACAGCTCCTCCAGGAAAAAGAATGGGACACGCAGGTGCAATTATCTCTGGTGGTAAGGGAACAGCAGAAGAAAAGATTGCTAAACTCGAAGAATGTGGAATTAGAGTCTCTCCTACACCGGCAGAGATGGGTTCTACACTTATAAGTGTATTGGAAGAACGCGGTATTCTGGATCAATGTAAATCACGTTAAGAGAATATACAATATCGAACCTTTACTAGGTAAGCAACCTTTTTATTCCTCTTCAGGAATGAGAAGGTTGCTTTTTTATGTTGAAATACGTCTATAGCCATCGCAGATTAATTATTCTTACTATTATAAGGAGGATTATATGAGAAACGAAGAAGAGCGTAACATGTTAATCGCTTTGCATGAACTGGGGGGCATTGGATGGAAGACGATAGATCGTGTGATGAAAATTAAAAGACTATCATATCAAATGATAGACTATAGTATACAAGATTGGGAGAAAGCTGGGTTGCCTACAGATAAGGCTAAAATGATTAATGTACAATTATCATACGAACGCATTGAGAAGCGCGATCATGATAGAAGTCTACGAGGAATTGAAGTCATCACGATTTTTGACGCGCAGTACCCACCGTTATTAAAGGAAGCTTATCAACCACCGTGGGTGTTATATTGTCTAGGTCAACATATCTTACTTCAAACACTAAGTGTGGCGATGGTAGGCACAAGAATTCCAACAGCATATGGACGTAGGGTGGGTGCTGTGCTCGCAGAAGAGCTCTGCAATGCAGGCATCACCGTTATTAGTGGTTTAGCCAAGGGCATAGACACGGTATGCCATGAAGCGTCACTGACATGTGGCGGAAAGACGATCGCAGTCATGGGGACAGGCATGGATATGATATATCCAGCAGAGAATAGATCGCTATTTGATCAGATTGTTAAAAAAGGATTGGTAGTGACAGAATATCCACTTGGTACACCATCGCATCCCGGATTATTTCCTCAGCGCAATCGGATCATTGCTGCATTAACTGTGGGAACGGTGGTAGTTGAAGCAGATATTCGAAGTGGATCATTAATTACAGCAGATGCCGCTATGAATGCTGGAAGGGATGTTTATGCTGTTCCGGGACCTGTAACGTCTCCTAAAAGTAAAGGCGCTCTTAATTTAATTAAGCAAGGTGCAAAGATGGTTACATGTGGACAGGATATAATTGAAGAATATGAATCTCAACTATTGAAACAGTCAAATGATGAGATGGAAATAAAGGGACTTCGAGAAATAAAAGTGTCGGGTTTTGCAAAAGATGATTTGACAACAGATGAGGTTGAACTATACCATATACTCGAGCAGGGTCCTTTCACAGTGGATGAATTGTTACTGCATAGTCATTGGGTTTTTGGACATTTGCATTCAGTTCTGTTATCTTTAATCATAAAAAAGCAGATTATTCAATTACCTGGTGCAATATATAAGATTATATAATGAAGCTAAATGAGAAGTAGAACGTGTAATTGTTGGAGAGGGGATGACCTAATGGCAGCTGATTCACTAGTTATCGTAGAGTCGCCAGCTAAGGCGAAAACGATAGGAAAATATTTAGGTAGTAAATATATCGTGAAGGCATCTATGGGACACGTGAGAGATTTACCCAAAAGCCAAATTGGTGTTGATGTTGAGGATAACTTCAATCCTAAATATATTACGATTAGAGGCAAAGGTTCTATATTAAAAGAATTAAAAGATGCTAGAAAAAAAGTTAAATATGTCTATCTAGCAGCTGACCCGGATCGTGAAGGGGAAGCTATAGCTTGGCATTTAGCCCAGGCACTTGATGTTGATCTTACGGGAGATTGTCGGGTTGTATTTAACGAGATTACCAAACAGGCTGTGAAAGATGCATTTAAAACACCACGTAAAATTAATATGGATTTAGTAAATGCACAACAAGCTCGTAGAATTCTTGATCGATTGGTTGGTTACAAAATCAGCCCCCTATTATGGAAGAAAGTCAAAAAGGGTCTATCAGCAGGTCGAGTACAATCCGTTGCAGTTAAGATTATTCTTGATCGTGAGAATGAGATTGATGCATTTACTCCAGAAGAATATTGGAGCATAACGGCACAACTAGCTAAAGGTGATACAATATTTGAAGCGAAATTCCATCGAATTCACGGTGAGAAGAAGGTATTATCATGTGAAGCGGACGTACAAGAAGTCATGAAGCAAATAAAAGGCGCCTCATACAAAGTTAGTGAAGTGAAAGAGAAAGAGCGTCAGCGGCATCCGTCAGCTCCTTTTACGACAAGTTCACTACAGCAAGAGGCTGCAAGAAAGCTTAATTTCCGAGCTGCAAAGACGATGTCTGTTGCGCAACAACTTTATGAAGGTGTTGAATTAGGGAAAGAAGGTACAGTCGGACTTATTACTTATATGCGTACAGACTCTACAAGAATTGCGGGTTCTGCAGCTGAAGAAATCAAAGAGTTAATCGGTAATAAATACGGAGCAGATTTCGTGCCAGAAACACCACGTCAATTCTCTAAAAAAGCTGCTAATGCGCAAGATGCACACGAAGCGGTTCGACCAACCTCTATTCTTAGAGAGCCAGAAAGTGTTAAGCCTTATTTAAGTCGTGACCAATTAAGACTGTATAAGTTGGTGTGGGAGCGGGCGATTGCAAGTCAGATGGCTTCAGCAATGCTAGATACACTGTCTATTGATATATCAGCAGGGGAAGCTACGTTCCGCGCAGTCGGTTCCAAGGTGAGATTCCCTGGGTTTATGAAGGTGTACGTGGAAGGCAATGACGATGGTACTACGGATGATGAGAAGTTTCTTCCGACTCTTGCAGTGGGTAACAAGCTGACTAAGAAAGAGGTTGAACCGAAGCAACATTTCACACAACCACCCCCACGTTATACGGAAGCACGTCTTGTGAAGACGCTGGAAGAGCTAGGTATAGGGCGTCCGAGTACATATGCCCCTACTTTGGAGACTATTCAAAAACGTGGTTACATCGCGATGGAAGAAAAGAAGTTTATGCCAACCGAGCTAGGTGAATTGGTGCTTGAGCAGATGGAACAGTTCTTCCCAGAAATTCTGGATGTAGAATTTACCGCACATATGGAAAATGATTTGGACCTTGTGGGTGAAGGCACAGAAGATTGGGTTAAAGTACTTGATCAATTCTACCAATCTTTTGAGAAAAGACTTATCGTAGCTGAAGAAGAAATGAAAGAAATTGAAATAGAAGATGAAGTGTCAGATGAGATATGCGAAAAGTGTGGTAAATTCCTCGTATATAAAATGGGTCGATTCGGTAAATTCTTGGCTTGCTCAGGATTTCCAGATTGTAGAACGACGAAACCAATCGTTAAGGATATCGGCATAAGCTGTCCTACATGTAAAGAAGGGCATGTCGTAGAAAGACGTAGTAAGAAAGGACGCATATTCTTCGGATGTGATAAATATCCAGAATGTGATTATGTGTCATGGGATCGACCTTCACTGAAGCCGTGCCCGAAATGTGATTCATTAATGATAGAGAAACGTAATAAACAAGGAAATAAACTTCAATGTACAGTGTGTGATCATGTGGAATTAGTTGAAGACAACGATGATGTTACAGATTGATAATTAGCAGGAGGTCGTGAAGTTGAAAGAACCACAAAGAGTAACGGTAATAGGTGCTGGACTAGCGGGAAGTGAAGCGGCTTGGCAAATAGCAAGTCGTGGTGTACCTGTTACGTTATATGAGATGCGCCCTGTTGTAAAAACGCCTGCACATCATACGAATCAGTTCGCAGAATTAGTGTGTAGTAATTCATTACGGTCAAATGGCTTAAGTAATGCGGTAGGTGTTCTAAAAGAAGAAATGAGAATGATGAATTCATTAGTGATCGGATCAGCAGATCGAAATGCTGTGCCTGCAGGCGGTGCGCTTGCAGTAGATCGTGATGGCTTCTCTGGTGAAATTACAAATACTCTTCATCAACATCCATTGATTGATGTCATTAATGAAGAAATTACACATATACCTGAAACGGAGATCACTGTCATTGCGACAGGTCCTCTTACTTCCCCAGCACTATCGAATGAGATTAGAAAGTTAATGGGAGAAGAGTATTTCTATTTCTATGATGCTGCTGCTCCAATTATAGAGAAAGACTCCATCGATATGAATAAAGTATATTTGGCCTCGCGTTATGATAAAGGAGAAGCTGCGTACTTAAACTGTCCTATGAATGAAGAAGAATTTAATGCGTTTTATGACGCATTAATTACTGCTGAAGTGGCTGAACTTAAAGAATTTGAGAAAGAGATATATTTCGATGGTTGTATGCCTATTGAAGTTATGATGAGCCGTGGTAGACAGACGGCGCTGTTTGGTCCAATGAAACCTGTAGGTTTGGTGAATCCACATACAGGAACTCTTCCATATGCGGTAGTTCAACTACGACAGGATAATGCTGCAGGTACATTATACAATTTGGTCGGATTCCAGACTCATCTTAAATGGGGCGAACAAAAGCGTGTGTTTAGCATGATTCCTGGCCTTGAAAATCTAGAGATTGTAAGATATGGCGTAATGCATCGTAATACATTTATTAATTCACCTAAGTTGCTTCAACCTACGTACCAGTTGAAGGATGATGCTAAGCTATTCTTTGCCGGTCAGATGACGGGTGTAGAAGGGTATGTTGAATCAGCTGCATCTGGACTTTTGGCAGGAATTAATGCAGCTAGAGTGGCCCTTGGTGAGGAATGTCTTATATTCCCTCCGACGAGCACACTAGGAAGCATGGCGCAGTATATTACGAATGCGGACACCAAACATTTTCAACCGATGAATGCTAATTTTGGGCTTCTACCTAGTCTAGAGAAGAAGATTCGTAACAAAAAGGAAAAGAACGAGGCTTTAGCTGAGCGAGCACTTGAAAGTATTCGTGTATTTAAGCAAGAGTCGGATGTAGATCAATAGGAGGTTATCGAATGGAACTATCCTTTCATGCGACAACGATTTGTGCAGTTCGACATGATGGTAAAGCGGCCATAGCTGGAGACGGCCAGGTCACCTTTGGCGAAAGTGTAATTATGAAGACAACAGCTAAAAAGGTTAGGCGCCTCTATCGTGGTCAAGTCATTGCAGGATTTGCTGGTTCTGTTGCTGATGCGATTACGCTATTCGAGAAATTCGAAGTAAAGCTTGAAGAACATCATGGTAATCTTCAAAGAGCAGCTGTTGAATTGGCAAAAGACTGGAGACAAGATCGTATTCTGCGTAAATTAGAGGCACTAATGATTGTCGTAGATAAAGAAGGCATGCTTCTTATTTCTGGCAACGGAGAAATCATTGAACCAGATGATGATGTGATTGCTATTGGTTCTGGTGGAAATTTTGCATTGGCAGCGGGTAGAGCGTTGAAGAAACATGCACCTCAACTTGAAGCTAAGGATATTGCAAGAGAAGCTTTGCAAATTGCATCTGAAATTTGTGTCTATACGAATGGGAATATTCTAGTGGAAGAATTGTAAACTAGATATGATATATAAATAAAAGGGTGGAGGAAACAATGATGATCAATGAATCTTTGACGCCCAGGCAAATTGTTAGTGAACTAGATAAGTATATTGTTGGACAAAAACAAGCTAAGAAATCTGTAGCTGTTGCACTACGCAATCGTTATAGACGTAATAAGCTGCCTGAACAAATACGAGATGAAATTGTTCCTAAGAATATTCTAATGATAGGTCCAACAGGAGTAGGTAAGACTGAAATTGCCAGACGACTTGCTAAGTTGGTAAATGCCCCCTTTGTAAAGATTGAAGCAACGAAGTTCACAGAAGTTGGATATGTTGGTCGTGATGTCGAATCCATGGTACGTGATTTAGTCGAAATCGCGATACGAATGGTCAAGTTAGAACGAACGGACAAGGTTCATGAGCAAGCAGTTGAGATGGCTAATGAGCGTATTATAGAGATTGTTGTTCCAACAACTAAGAGTAATAAGGGTCAGCGTAATCCTTTTGAAATGCTGTTTGGCGGAAATAACACCAATCAACAACCAGCGGCAGAAGAGAAAGAACCAGATCAAGACATTATAGAACGTAGAAGAAAAGTTAAATTCGATTTATTGTCTGGTAACCTAGAGAATGACTTGATTGAAGTGGATGTCGATGACACAAGTTCACCTATGATGGATCTATTTGCTGGTCAAGGTAACGAACAAATGGGAATGAATATGCAAGAAATGTTCGGTAGCATGCTCCCTAGAAAAACAAAGAAAAGAAAGCTTCGAATTAAAGAAGCTCGTGAAGTTCTGATTCAAGAGGAAGCAGCCAAGCTTATTGATATGGATGATGTGATTTCTGAATCTATACAGCGTGCAGAACAATCTGGCATCATCTTTATTGATGAAATTGATAAAGTGGCTAGTACGGGTAAAGGAAATGGACCAGATGTATCACGAGAAGGTGTTCAACGTGATATTCTTCCAATTGTTGAAGGTTCAACCATTATGACAAAGTATGGACCTGTAAAGACGGACTTTGTTCTGTTTATTGCTGCAGGTGCTTTTCATATGGCAAAGCCGTCAGATCTAATACCAGAACTACAAGGTCGTTTTCCTATACGTGTTGAATTAAACAGTTTAACACTGGAGGATTTTGTATGCATATTGACAGAGCCAGAGAATGCTTTGACGAAGCAATATGTACAGTTGTTAAAGACGGAAGATATCGAACTTCATTTCGAACCTGCGGCCATTCGTGTGATTGCTGAAATGGCTGCAACTGTGAATCAGAATACCGAGAATATCGGTGCTAGAAGGCTACATACGATTCTAGAAAAGCTGTTAGAGGATTTATCCTTTGAAGCTCCCGAATTAACGTTAGACAGCATGACAATTACTGCTGAGTATGTACGTGAAAAGTTATCTAATATAGCACAAGATCGTGATCTGAGTCAGTATATCTTATAAATGTAGAAGGGGGCTGTCCCATAAGTATATTTTCTACAAGCGAAGACCGGTTCTCTCCATTCTCAAAATAGTGTAAGTCAAAAAAGCAGCGATTCTCCCGTTATTGGAGGATCGCTGCTCTACGTTTTTGATCAATCGCAGCTTCCGAACGACTTTTTTTAGAGGTTTGTCTTTGGGTCTTTCTAATAGCTGAGCTTCAAGTTCCTGCGTTACTTGCTCGAGTATCTCATTGTTTATTTCGTTAGACTCGCCAAGTTCAGCGAGATCTTTACCTTGATGTTCGTGCTAATCTAGGTGTTCTCCGGCTTCGTTCGTGGCAAACAGAGTATGTACATTTTCTTGTAGTTTCATTTTATGATTGCTGACGGATTTAGCTCAAAAGAAAGTGTAGCGATTCGGATTGGCTTCGATCT
Organism: Paenibacillus sp. CMAA1364; assembly: GCF_054373195.1. Classification (NCBI taxonomy): domain Bacteria; kingdom Bacillati; phylum Bacillota; class Bacilli; order Caryophanales; family Paenibacillaceae; genus Paenibacillus; species Paenibacillus sp. CMAA1364. The sequence continues at coordinate 51,795 of NZ_JBITNB010000003.1, forward strand.
TAGTGCCGTCCAAAAAGTAATGCTCGAGGGAAACGTATTTTTCTTCAGCTAGAAATTGAAGAACGGCAGTAAATACAGTTTTGAGAACATCCCGCATTCTTTCGGAACGGAAACGGTTGATGGTGCGAAAGTCTGGGCGTTGTCGCCCAGCCAACCAAATGAAGGGAATGTTCTCTCTAATCGACTTCGCAATTGGATGGGAGGAATAGATACGCTGAGTTAAAGATCGCATCGTCCAGCTGATTTACGGCTGCATTGACAAGTCGAAAGAGGTGATTCTCTGGAATGTCATCTTCTAAATTCATTGGCAGGCAAAGTTGGTCCATGGTATATTGAATGTATAAAGAAATCGCTCCTTTTGAAATGGTTGCTGGTACTTCCATTTTACCAAAAAGAGCGATTTTTTGTGTTGTTTTCGGTTGAAAAGTTGCAAAAGTCTGCTTAAAGTAGCGTAGAGGACGGAACGATTTCGTATAAGCGATAGCGGTCGCCTTGGTCTCCGAATTTCAACCGCTGAGCGGTTTTAATCCAAAAATTTGGAGATCACAGCGATTGGAGAAATGTTCCGTTCGCGGAGCGTCCTCTCAGACACCTTGTTTTCCTCTTACAAAAAACAAAAAGGGGTCCCTCCTAGCCATTTGCATGACTTATGGGACAGCCCCGTTTTATTTATGAAAATATTCAGAGTTTAGATAAATAAATTGTTCGATAATGATTTGATGTGGATACGTATAGAAATCAGTTTTTAAGTACATAGGCATTTAGAACTATTTATTATTACTCATTTTGAGAATGAAGTCTAATTCCCTCTTAATTTTATTGTGAAATATATCTAGTTAATGGTACTTATTTGTATAACTTCTAATTTAAACAGTGACAACAGCGCACATCTTTGACTATTATTCTAAAATAAAATATAAATTATAGAATAGTACCCCCATAAAAGAGAAAGATAGGGCTTTTATCTTATTGTAATAGTGTTAGATATTTAAGAAAATTAGCCTATACGACAAAAAGATCTAAAATAATACAAAGTGCTTAAAAAAAGCGACAATAGAATGAATTTTAAAGGAATCATGTCGAAATAAGAGGGTTTTTTACATTTGTGTAGAATAATATTATGTAAGTATATAGATTAAAATAAGAGTAGTAACCTAACGAAATGTACAAATCATATGATTTATATAAAGTATAACTTTTGAAAGAGGGGACAGGATTGAATCTGTTAAACGGTGTGACGTTCCAGAAGGTTCAGACAGCAATTGATGCTTCAAACACCAGACAGCAAGTGATTTCTAACAATATCGCTAATGCTGAGACACCTTATTTCAAACGATCTGAAGTGTCGTTTGAAAGCTTGTTGCAACAGAATATGAATGATGGCATGCCCAGATTAAAGGGGATTAGGACGGACATGCGCCATTTTGTGATTGGACCCGTATCAGGTGTTCCTTCACCAAAGGTTAGCCAAGATGAATCGACAGTCATGAACAATAATTTGAATAATGTCGATATTGAGCAAGAAATGTCTCTTTTGGCGGACAATCAACTTCGTTATAATTCTTACATAACACTGGTTAACCAACAAATCAAAATGATGCGTACAGCAGTGCAAGGGAGCTAGAGACAATGACCATAAGTAATAGTTTTGGAATAAGTGCATCTGCATTAACGGCCCAAAGACTTCGAATGGACATTATCTCTTCTAATATTGCCAATCAAGAAGCAACAAGAGCAAATGTTGTGAATGGTCAAGCAGTGCCTTATCGTCGAAAAATGGTAGTGTTTGCTCCAAATGAAACGAATTTTCCGAAAATGTTAGAAACACAAATGAACGGAAATTCTTCTAAAGGAATTGGTACTGGTGTTAGAGTGAAATCCATCGAGGAAGATCAAGCAGCCTTCAAACCTGTGTATAATCCAACACATGCTGATGCAAACGCAGAAGGATATGTTATGATGCCAAATGTTGATGTCGCTAAAGAAATGATCGATATGATAGCGGCTTCTCGTTCTTATGAAGCTAACATAACAGCGTTAAATGCTTCGAAATCCATGGTTATGAAAGCACTAGAGATCGGAAGATAACTCAAACATCTTAGCATGATCAAAAAGATTGGAGGGAAAACAATGATTACAAATACAATGTTTAATACCCAACAAGTTAAACCTCTTCAAATGATAAACAATAAAGTACAAGAGTCCACTACACCAATAGAATCTTTGAATAACTTCAGTGCGTTTTTAGAAAATGCCATACAAAGTGTTGCAGATCAAGAAACAAATGCTAATAGTATGGATGAAAAATTATTACTTGGACAAGTCAATGTAGATGAAGTCATGATTACAGCTGAACAAGCTTTATTAAGTCTGCAATTGACTGCACAGGTTCGTAACAAGGTGATTGAAGCGTATCAAGAAATTATGCGAATACAATTATAGAGAGTTATAGCTGAGCTTCGGGTGGGGTGACATTGTGAATGAGAAAATTAACGGGTATAAAGATAAAATTATCCAATTTTGGAATAATTTTAGTAAAAATCAAAAGATAATTTTTATTTCAACATTAGCATTAGTTATAGGATCGATCATTATTATTACGATGATGTTATCAAAAACGGAATATGAAGTAGCATTTAAAGATTTAAATGCATCAGATGCTGCGGGGATAATGACTCATTTAGAGGAAAGTAATATCGCTTATAAATTGAGTCCGGACGGAAAAAGTATTTCTGTACCAACTACACAGTCTGCACGTGCCAAAGTAGATGTTGGTTCCCAAGGAATTGTAGAGAATGGTTCTATTGGTTATAAAATCTTTGAACAAAGTTCTTCTACCATGGGGATGACGGATAGCGAATTTGACGTTAAATACAACAATGCATTGAATGGTGAAGTAGAACAATTATTGAAGAGAATGAGCGGAATTCAAGATGCAAAAGTGCTTATTAGCTTGCCAGAGTCAAGTGTCTTTGCAAGTACTGGTGATGAAGATAAAGCAACTGCTTCAGCAGTCCTACAGTTCAAGATGGGCTATCGGCCCAATCAAGAAGCAATTGATGGTTATTATAATTTAATGAAGACTGCCATTCCCAATCTTCCTGTTGAGAATATTACAATCTCAAATAATGAAGTTGAATTAGTATCAACAATCAAGGGTGGACAAGGTGTTGTAAACACAGCATTAGAAGCGAATTTTGCTCTTCAGAAGAGATTTGAGAATGAAGTGCGACAGAATGTGAAAAAATTCCTAACCCAATTTACAGGTGAAGGTAAGGTAGAAGTGCTCGTAGCATCTAAACTTAACTTCGACAAAATTGCTAGTAAAGAAAACATGGTTACACCTGTAAATGAAGAAGATATGAAAGGTATTGAAATAAGCGTTCAAAAGATATCTAAGAATTATTCTGGCAGCAATGAACAAGATAGTGGGGTGCCAGGAACCGGTCAAGAAGAAATTCCGGGATATCCAAGCAATAACGCTTCAGGCACTACAACGTCTGAAGAATTATCAGAGACAGTGAATTATGATGTTAATAGAATCACACGAGATATCATATCCAGTCCATATACTGTTAAAGACTTAACCATTAATGTAGCGGTTGAACCACCTACAGGAAAAAATAATTTAGATGATGTGACACAAGACGCGATTAAGAACGTTCTTGTCAATATTGTAAGAGCATCTGTAGCAGATTCTGGAATTATATATACAGACGCAGATCTAGATAAGAAAGTTTCGGTCTATTCGCAAAATTATAATGCCGTTGATGATGATGGCAAGGCAGGAATCAACCTTTCCGCTGGAATGTTATGGGGGATTGGTCTAGCAGTATTGGCACTATTGGCAGTAGGTGGGTACCTCATCTATCGCAGACGTAATCGGAATGAGGAATTTGAAGAAGATGTTCCATTACAAGTACCAACAGAGTTCCCTTCCATCAATATGGAAAGTATGACCAATGAAAGTCAAGTGCGTAAACAGCTCGAAACTCTGGCGAAAAAGAAACCAGACGAATTCGTCAACTTGCTGCGTACATGGCTGGCAGACGAATAGAGGTGGCTACATGTCAAAGTTAAATACGCAAGGGTTGAGTGGTCGTCAAAAAGCAGCGATTTTGCTTATTACCTTAGGACCAGAGGTTTCTGCACAAATATTCAAACATTTGCGCGATGAAGAAATTGAACAATTAACGCTTGAGATTGCTAACGTAAGAACCGTAGATAGTCTTGAAAAAGATACGATTATGTCGGAATTCCATCAGATATGTATTGCACAAGAATATATTTCCCAGGGTGGTATTAATTACGCTAAGGAAATATTAGAAAAGGCACTTGGATCTGCTAAAGCACTTGAGGTTATTGGCCGCTTAACAGCTACACTTCAAGTAAGACCTTTCGACTTCGCACGTAAGGCTGATCCAAGTCAAATATTGAACTTTATACAAAATGAAAATCCTCAAACTATAGCTTTGGTCTTATCATATTTACAATTCGAGCAAGCGGCAGCTATTCTTTCTTCACTACCTCAAGAGAAGCAAGCGGACGTAGCTAGAAGAATTGCTGTGATGGATAGCACATCTCCAGAAGTTCTTTATCAAGTGGAAAGAGTTCTAGAACAGAAGCTTTCCTCAACTGTTACACAAGACTTTACCAATGCAGGTGGTCTTGAATCTATCGTTCAAATACTGAATGGTGTTGATCGTGGTACTGAGCGTACGATACTCGATGCGCTAGAAATTCAAGATCCGGAATTAGCTGAAGATATTAAGAAACGTATGTTTGTGTTTGAAGATATCGTCAACATCGACAATAGATCGATTCAGCGAATCATTAGAGATATTGAGAATGCCGACTTACAGCTTGCACTCAAAGTTGCTAGTGAAGAAGTTAGAGATGTGGTATTCCGTAATATGTCTAAGCGTATGGCAGAATCTTTCAAAGAAGAGATGGAGTTTATGGGGCCTGTTAGGTTGCGAGACGTTGAGGAAGCCCAGACACGTATTGTTGGGACGATAAGAAGATTGGAAGAAGCCGGTGAGATTATTATTGCACGCGGTGGGGGAGATGACATCATTGTCTAATTTGATCAAGCATTCACAGTATATGCCAGTGGAAATGCTGAAGGAATTGGATTTGTCGAAACAATATAACAATGGTCTAAGCGAAGATATACAAGAAGAAACTCAAACTACGATCTCAGATCAAGTTCAAGAAGTGAAGTTGATCGATGAAGAGACAGAGATGCTAAGAGCAGAAATACTTCATGATGCGAAGGAATTTGCAGAGATGCAACTAAGAGAGTCATCTCTAGAAGCTGAACACTTGTTAGCAAACGCCAAAGAATCCATCGAACAGTGGTGGAACGAACGGCGTGAACAAGATGAAGATTTAATAGAAGCTGTTAAATCTGAAGCTTTTGACCAAGGGCATCAAGAAGGTAGATTGAAAGTGGAAGAAGAGCTTCAATCAAAAGTAGAAGAAATGATGGTTGAAGCACAGACTGTTCTCGAAGAAGCTTACCGCATCAAGAATCAGATTATTCAAGAAGCTGAGCCCTTTCTAGTAGAACTGAGCACTGCTATATCTGAGAAGGTTATCGAAAAACAGTTAACTATCGAGAGTGGATTCATGATTGATCTAATTCGAAAGAACCTAGCTAGAAAAAGAGAGCAAGGAATCATAACTTTATGTGTAGCCCCTGCTCATTATACTTTTGTACAAGCTGCTAGAGAAGAACTATCCCTAGTCATTGATTCACAAGCAGAACTTAAGATTTTGCCAGATGCTACTGTGCAAGATGGAGGGTGTGTCATTCGTTCATTATTGGGAAGTATTGATGCAAGGATCGACACTCAATTAGTTGAAATTAAGAAAGAGTTAATCCGTATTGCATTAGATCATGAAGAACGGAGAAATCAGGATGAATATGCTTGATAGTCAACGTTATTTAGATCACTTAAGTCAAATAGATCCTGTAAGAGTGAATGGTAAAGTAACACAAGTGATAGGACTGATGGTAGAGTCGGAAGGACCTGATGCAAATATCGGTGATGTCTGCTATATCTATCCAAGTCAAAGTGTTAAGCCTTTACAAGCTGAAGTAGTTGGGTTTCGAGATAATAGGGTGCTTCTAATGCCTCTTGGGGATCTTCAGTCCATCGGACCTGGTTGTGATGTGGTAGGTACAGGTAAGCCACTAAGTGTTCAAGTAGGATCAGAGTTATTAGGGAAAGTTTTGGATGGATTGGGTCAGCCATTAGATGGATCACTCATTCCAACAAGGATGGCGTTTTGTTCAACTTTTAGACCTCCTGCTAACCCATTAAATCGACCAAGAGTTCTTGAACCAATTAGTATTGGCGTCAGAGCGATTGATGGATTGTTGTCTATTGGTAAAGGACAGCGAGTAGGTATTTTTGCTGGATCAGGCGTAGGTAAAAGTACGTTGATGGGAATGATTGCTCGTAATACATCTGCTGATGTCAATGTGATTGCACTTATAGGTGAACGTGGCCGTGAAGTTCTGGATTTCATCGAGCGAGATTTGGGTCCTGAAGGTCTGAAACGCTCAGTGGTTATTGTAGCTACATCCGATCAACCTGCCTTAATTCGTATCAAGGGTGCTCTAATAGCTACAACAATTGCAGAGTATTTCCGAGATAGAGGAATGAATGTGATGCTCATGATGGATTCCGTTACCCGTTATGCCATGGCACAAAGAGAAGTAGGACTTGCGATAGGTGAACCCCCAGCGATGAGAGGTTACACACCATCAGTCTTCGCTAATCTTCCGAAACTATTGGAAAGGGCAGGTACGGGTCCTACAGGTTCAATTACGGCCTTTTATACTGTTCTTGTAGATGGAGATGACATGAATGAACCTATCGCCGATGCGGTTCGAGGTATTTTAGATGGACACATCGTTCTGAATAGAAATATCGCTAACAAAGGACATTTTCCAGCTATTGATATTCTTGCAAGCATCAGTAGAGTGATGAAGGACATCTCTTCAGATGATCATAACGATGCTGCTGAGAACTTGAAACGATTGCTTGCTATATATACCGAGTCAGAGGACTTGATCAATATTGGAGCGTATCAACGAGGATCCAACCAAAGCATCGATGAATCCATAGAATTCATTCAGAAGATTTGGGAATTCAGCAAGCAAAAAGTCGATGAAAAGGTAACGTTTCAGGAAGTGAAAGATCGCTTGATCACTGAATTTTCAAGGAGATGAATGGTTGAATTATGAGATTTGATTATGCATTTCAGAACATTGTGGATTTGAAAGGTAACCAGAAGACACAAGCTGAATGGATGTTATCTAATGCAATTGCAAAATTACGAGAAGAAGAGGATTCCTTGCGAGAACTAGAAAACCTTAGAATTAAAATGATGAATCAACTTCAACATGAATTTGCATATTCTGCTTCCGTTGTTAAAGTTCAAGCGATACATTCTTATGTTGAACACTTGGAACAAAACATGGTGAAAAAGCATGAAGATATTCGTAAGGCCGACGTGGTTGTACGTAACAGTCAAGGTCATTTAACAGAGAAGATGTTAGATGAAAAAGTGTGGATGAAATCACGCGAGAAAGCAAAAGGAAAATTTCAGCATGACATGCAACTTCGCGAACAAAACGAACTTGATGAAATAGCAACCGTAAGATTTGCTATGAATCATCGCTAGAAAATGAATCGTAAGCATGTACGAATGTCTTGTCCCTTAGGGAGGGAATTAACGTGGTTAGTAAATATAATGAATTTGAAGATGATAATGAGTCAACAGGGGGCATGGAACGATTCTTAGTGCTCATTATCCCCATTATTTTCACGATTGTTCTAGTGGGTGTTTTATTAATTCTATTCAATATGGATATGCGTAACGCCTTCTTAGGAGTTGCTAATAAAATTCCGATTGTACAGAAATGGGTGCCAGAACCGAACTTGAATCCAGAACAAACCAAGTTGCAACAAACGAAAGACGAAATGAAGAGCAACGAAGCTGAAGTGAAGAAATTAACCACACAGCTACAAGCTAAAGAGACGGAGTTAGTAGACGCTGTTGAGCTTAGGAATATACAAGAAATAGAATTGAAAAGTTTACAATCTCAGATTGACACCTTGAAGCAAGAAAAGGTTGAAGTAGTTACGGATGAGACGGTTGTAGATGAATATCAGAAACAGATTACTGACCTTGCCAAAATGTATTCTAATATGAGTCCAAGTAAAGCTGCACCCATATTACAGAATATGACCTTGGAAGAAACCGTTTTACTATTTAGTTCAATGAAGAATGAGAATAAAGTTGCCATACTTGAAAAGATGGATCCTAAAGTAGCTGCAGAAACCACAGCATTGATGAAGGATTTCAAACCAGCTCGTGATTTGCAGATTGCGGCATTACAATCTCGTCTTAAAAAGAATGATACGGCATCTGCTCCAACGCCGACGAACTTGAATAAGAACCAACTGAGTCAGACTTTTGCTAATATGACACCTAAAGCAGCTTCAGACCTTCTCTTTCAAATTTATAAGATTAGCCCAGAGAAGACATTGGAGATCCTTAGATCGGTTACGGATGCGACACGATCATCTATACTAGGTTACATGTCAACAAGTGATGCTAGTACAGCCGCTATTATACTTAATAAGTTAATGAGTAAATAAATAGATATAACTTGAAAGGAGGTGAAAAAATGACGCTAATATTTCAAAATATGTCTGCTAAAAGTGCTGGTTCTAGCAATGGAGTTGCAACTACTGGGAAGGTTTCCGGCGATGCTAACGTAAACTCAGGTGAAGGAATTCGATTTGTGGGTGAACAGACCTTCTCGCAACTCATGGGAAATGGAACAACAAGTCCCCATGTATCTATTCTTACCGATGTTTCTTCGTTGTTAAAGGGACTTCTTCAGAATACGCCTGTTCAAGGTGATACAACTTCGGATGAAGATGTTGTCGAAGGAATTCTAAATGGATTAACTGAGGAAATAAGTAAAATAGATGAGTTAATTGAGACAGATCCAAGCATCATGTTACTTCTAAGTAATTGGTTACAACAAGCGAATGCACTACTAAATACCAATACGGATGGGAATATGGAGATGGACCACAATGCTCAAATATCTAGTGTGTTGGCAGAACAACCTGAAACCATTAAATTCGCGGTGCTAGATGCGGTAAATCAATTAGTATCCATGATATCGAAGAACGAAATGATGAATACTACGATGGCTCAATCTATTCCATTGTTGGCTTCTATGCATCAGATATTGAATCAGATGGATCAAGAAGAATCACCGAACATTGCTGTTCCTGTAGAAAATATGGATAAAGAAACAGTGAAGGGTCTTGTTCTACTTAATAACAATAGTGCCAAGTCTACACAAGTTGATCAATCCGCGAGTGCCCAGAGAAATGGTAATGTCGTTCAATCAAATGCAACACAGGCATCAACAACATTGAAGTTAGATCAATTGATTCAATCATTACAAAACACAGTAGTTACAAACACCGAAGAGGAAAGTTCTGTCGTATCGGTGAAGAATACTTCATCCATAAATACTACGGAAATAACACCTGATCAAGGGATTTTAACAGCCGGTGAGCTATTGATGAGAGATGGGATTAAGAATCCTTTGAAAGCAGCACCAGTCCCTGTAGAAAAGTTCTCTGAAGAAGTAACCAAGCTTGTTGTAAGTAAATTAGATATCGTGAAGCTGAATGGTATGACAGAAGCTAAGATATCTTTATATCCAGAACATTTAGGTCAAGTGGATATTAAGATAACCGTTTCAAATGGTCAGTTAATTGCTAGCTTTATGACCGAGAATGCTGGGGCTAAAGGGTTACTTGAACAGCAAATGTCACAACTACGTACAGCACTTCAATCGCAAGGGTTGCATGTGGAAAGGCTGGAAGTTACACAGAATCAAAACCTTCAGTCACATATGTATAATGATGGTCGTCAACCAGGTACTGGTCAGCAACAATCGAATCGGAAATCCAAAGAAAGAGAAAGTCAATCGGATGATTCCATGGCCATTGCAGAAATGACAGAAGAATTAAATGATTGGTTATCAGAACAAGTTACTATTGAACAAGGAAATACATTTACAGCGAAAGCGTAAGAATAGGAGGTGAGCCTATGCCGGACATGATAGGGACGAACAATATTTGGCCGAATTATTCTGCAAGTAATGTTAAAGAAGCCAGTAAGAAAGACAGTACAATTATGGGGAAAGATCAATTCCTTAAAATCTTAATTACTCAGCTTCAGAATCAGGATCCCATGCAACCTTTACAAGATAAAGAATTTATTGCTCAAATGGCTCAGTTTACGTCCGTTGAACAGTTAATGAATATCTCTAGTCAGTTAACTACGTTGAATCAATCATTAGGAAGTGTATCTGGATTGATTGGTAAAGAAATTAGTTGGATTGATGAATCGGATAAGGGTAACTCTGATATTCTGAAAGGTATTGTAAGTTCAATTGTTGTTCGTGATGGTGTTCAGTATGCAACGGTTGGAAAAGTAGCAATTCCAGTTAATTTAATACTTGAAATTGGAAACCCGGAAAAGGTAGAACAACCAATTGAACCTGAACAGGACAAGAGTGAGACCGTTCCTGAACCGAATCCAGATAGCAGTGAGGATACCATATGAGTGATCGGTTGATGATTGGGCAGATATTTCCTACCCCTGTACATCCTACTTCTGCGAATGGAAATATACGTCATTCACAAGGGGCAGTAAATAGTACCTCATTTGATCAACTGTTGCAGCAAAATATGCTCAAATTCAGTAATCATGCTGTTAAACGATTAGAGCAAAGAGGTATTGATATCCCTAAAGAACAGCTAGAACGTATATCAGATGCAGTAGACCAAGCAGCTGCAAAAGGCAGTAAAGAATCACTTATATTATTGCAAGATATGGCTTTGATTGTGAATGTAAAGAACAGAGTAGTTGTAACGGCTATGGATGGAGTATCCATAAAGGATAATGTGTTTACGAATATTGATAGTGCTGTCATCATTTCTTGAACTGGCTGGCCCGAACCGGAAGCCAGTGGACTGCGGATTGAATGAAGGAGTCCATGTATATAATAAGGAGGAATAGTTGAATGTTAAGATCTATGTACTCAGGGGTTTCAGGTATGAAGGGGTTTCAAACGAAGTTAGACGTCATTGGTAACAACATCGCAAACGTGAATACGATAGGATTCAAATCTGGTCGTGTCATGTTTAAAGATATTATGAGCCAAACCATTTCAGGAGTAACGCCACCTACAGACGGTACTCAGGGTGGAGTGAACGCCAAACAAATAGGTCTAGGAGTATCCGTAGGTTCTATTGACACATTACATTTAGCAGGTAGTGCAATGACTACTAATAATCCTACAGATTTACGCCTTGATGGAGATGGATTCTTTTTAGTAAGTATGGGTGATGAGCAGGAAGTTCCTTTTCTAACACGTGCTGGTGACTTTCATATTGATGCAGCTCGCAATCTAGTTACTTCTGATGGACTTTTTGTTCTAGATTCAGGTGGTGGCATCATTAATATTGGTGAAGATGTTACTTCATTCTCAATTGCTCAAGATGGAACTATTATTCAGAAAATGGGTGACGGGACGACTGAACCAGGTGTTCAACTTGGTGTTGCGAGTGTTGTAAACCCAGAAGGTCTTGAGAAGATAGGTGGAAATTTATACAGAATAACATTAAATGCTACTCCAGATGGCGAATTTGAAATTGTTACTGCAAATAATGCAGAAGCAGGCACAGGAGCAATTATTTCCGGACAATTAGAAATGTCAAACGTCGATCTTACAAGTGAATTCACGGAGATGATTGTTGCACAACGTGGTTTCCAAGCGAACTCTCGTATTATTACTACTTCTGATGAAATTCTTCAAGAAGTTGTTAATTTGAAGCGCTAATGATCTAACGGGAGGAGAGGGGCTCTCTTCTCCCAAATTTTCATAGGAGGTTTAAAATGATCTCACTTACAAGAATCAATGGCTCTCAAATGTGGTTAAATGCGCTAATGATTGAAATGATTGAAGAAACACCTGATACTTACATCACATTAGTTACAGGAAAAAGAATGATTGTGCGTGAAAAGGCAGACGAAGTGATCTCACTTGTTAAACAATATAGCCATGAGATTGGTCTGAATAACGCAACTATTAAAGTAGTACATACGGAGGAATTACCATGAAAAAAATGTTGCCTTGGTTAATTACGATACTATTAGCTATAACATTGATTGTGTTAGCAGCATTTTTGTTATTCGACAAGTTATTTAGCGATGGTAATGATGCTGTTGGTAATGCTGTTAGTAATGTTGCAACAAAAGGTTTGTCTGCTGATCAAATGGTAGAAATGACTTCTGAAATAACAGGCATTAAGACAAACTTGGAAAATCTTGATTATATCGTATTGATGAATTTTGCGTTTCAATTGGATAGCAAGATTTCAAAAGAAGAGTTTGATAAAATTAAAGAAATCAAAATCAAGCCAATTATCCTTAAAACACTAGCGGATACGAATCCCGAAGAATTAAAAGGGGCAAATGGTAAGGATCAATTGAGCGCAAAATTGATCAATTTGATTAATAAGACCTTAACTAAAGGACAATTGACTCAAATAGAGGTCACAGAATTTTTATTAACAACGATATAATGAAATACAGGGAGTAAAATGTTAGGGGGTGAGATGATTGGTAGATGTATTATCACAAAATGAGATTGACGCCCTACTCGCTGCACTATCTTCTGGAGAAATGGATGCGGAAGAACTTAAGAAGGAAGAGTCTCAGAAAAAAATACGTTCATATGATTTCAAGAGAGCTGTACGATTCTCGAAAGATCATATTCGGAGCTTAACTCGTATACATGAGAATTTCGCAAGATATCTTACAACTTACTTTTCTGCCCAGTTAAGAACCTTTGTGCAAATAAGTGTTGTTCAGGTAGAACAACTTCCTTACGATGAATTTATTCGCTCTATACCCAAAATGACCATATTAAATATCTTTGAAGCAGAACCGCTCAAAGGTAGAATGGTAATGGAAGTACACCCGAATGTGGCGTACGCCATGTTAGATAGATTACTTGGTGGTATAGGGAATGCACCTTCCAAGATTAATTCACTCACAGAAATAGAAACAACGATTATGGAGCGCATATTTGGTAGAGCATTCGAGAGTTTACAAGAAGCTTGGAAGACAGTGTTAGATATTTCGCCTCGAATGGAAGCTATGGAGACGAACCCACAATTTATGCAAATTGTATCACCCAATGAAACAATTGCATTGATTTCTCTAAGCACCAAAATTGGAGATACGACGGGGATGATAAATATCTGTATCCCTCATGTCGTATTAGAACCGATCATGTCTAGATTGTCAGCACATCAATGGTTTGTATCTGAGAAGAAACAAAGTGAACCATTGCAAGTGAAAGCTTTGCAACAACATGTGAAGCATACTAAATTAGATATTGTCGCTGAACTTGGTGAATCTAAACTATCTGTATCTGAATTTTTGGGACTTGCTGTCGGAGACGTTATAAATCTAAATAAATCTGTGAATTTAGGACTTTCCATAAAAGTTGGTGATCTGCTCAAGTTTACAGGTACACCTGGAACGATAAAAGACCGAGTGGCAGTACAGATTGATGAAATTGTTAGTGAAGGAGTTGAAGAACATGACGAGTAAAGATTATTTAACCCAAGAGGAAATTGATGCGCTACTTCGGCAAGCAGATACTGATGAACCTTCAGTTGTAAGTTTAGGAACGACAGATGACTTTTTAACAGCTCTTGAGCAAGATGCATTGGGCGAGATTGGTAACATCACATTTGGTAGTGCGGCAACAGCTTTGTCTACATTATTAGGTAAAAAAGTCGATATTACGACGCCGACCGTTTCTATTATTACCCGATCTAGATTTGAAGAGGAATTTCCGAAACCTCATGTTGCTGTGCATGTAACATATGTGGACGGATTTGAAGGTATTAACTCGCTTGTAATTAAGAAGAGAGATGCACAAGTTATTGCAGATTTGATGCTGGGTGGCGAAGGTGAGCCACAAGATGAAGAATTGAATGAAATTCATATCAGTGCTGTTCAAGAAGCGATGAATCAGATGATGGGATCTTCTGCCACGTCAATGTCGACACTATTTAATCGCTTTGTTAATATTTCACCTCCAGGAATTGATATATTGAATATTCCAAATGGTGAAGGGGTTGATAATTTACCTCCTGATGAAACGTTGATTAAAATATCATTTCGATTAACGATTGGTGATCTGATAGATTCAACAATCATGCAATTGCTACCAGTTGATTTCGCTAAAGATATGGTAAGAATCCTTCTTAATGGTACAAATGAAACAGAAGAGGTTCAAAAAATAGAAGCTCCAGTTCCTGTCCAACAGGTAGCTGCGGCAACAATGCCTCCACAGCCACAACAAATGAATCACGGTCATCCACAGATGGGCGTAGGAGTTCCAGGAGGGCATGAACAACAACAAGGTATGCCATATCCAGGTAATGCAGGCGCTGTGCCTCCTGGGTACGATCCGAACCAACAGATGTATTATGCTCCACCACAACCGCAATATTATGGAGCACCTAACCGTAATATGAATGTCCAAGGTGTTCAGTTCGCTAATTTACAATCTGCACCTTATCAACAGGTCGATCACAATAATTTAGAATTATTGATGGACGTACCACTAAAGGTTACCGTAGAATTAGGTAGAACAAATAAACAAATAAAAGATATACTAGAATTGTCCCAAGGTTCTATCATTGAGCTTGATAAACTAGCAGGAGAGCCCGTCGATATTCTTGTTAATAATAAAATGGTAGCTAAAGGTGAAGTCGTCGTTATTGACGAGAACTTTGGTGTTAGAGTAATAGAGATTATCAGTCAATTAGATCGAATGCAGAAATTACAATAATGTGTGTTTAGGGAGGATTTTATTAAATGGCAAATCGTATTCTTATCGTGGATGATGCAGCTTTTATGAGAATGATGATTCGAGATATTTTAACAAAGAATGGTTTTGAAGTTGTAGGGGAAGCAGCGGATGGTGCACAAGCTATTGAGAAATTTAAAGAAGTGCAACCTGATTTGATTACAATGGACATTACAATGCCTGAGATGGATGGAATTGCAGCACTTAAAGAAATCAAGAAAATTGATCCTGCTGCTAAAGTTATTATGTGTTCTGCGATGGGTCAACAAGCTATGGTTATTGATGCCATTCAAGCTGGAGCAAAAGACTTTATCGTTAAACCATTCCAATCTGATCGTGTAGTTGAAGCGATTAATAAAACTTTAGGAATTTAGGTCAAGCTATGCCTAGTACCAATGTCCCTACAGGTCCTGCCGATACGGTAAACTACGGTTTGAATTTAGTATATGTTATCGTTATTCTAGCAGTTATTGTGACACTCATTATTCTACTGATCCGATTCCTTGGATCTAAGAATAAGTCCTGGTTCAGCAACCCCATGATCCGTATTCTAGGTGGAGTTGGGATTGGACCAAGTAAAACACTCCAAGTGATCGAAATTGGAAATAGTGTTTACTTAATCGGCGTAGGTGAAGATATTAGTCTGATTGACAAAATATCTGATCCTAATGAAGTAGCCACAATATTGGCAGCGTTGCAGGAAGAAGCAGATGGTAGAGGAAATCTACTGACACCTTATATAAGAAAGTTAGTGGGTAAATTTAGAAAAGATGAAAAGGTATCTGAAGAGATACTTGAAAATGACGTATCCTTTCATGAAGTATTCGACTCTAAGGTTCGTAGAATGTCTAATCGAAAAGAGAAAATGGAAGAGTTACTTCGTGAGGATAATAATACAGATCGGTTGAGGGATCTATGAGACAAAAAGTCATGTTACTTTGTTTGTTAATAGGGATGGTTAGTATCATATCCGTATCTACGGCATTTGCTGATCCTATTCCTAATCTTGATATCCAGATTGGTAATGCTGACGGGGCACCTAACACAAGCTCTTTGTCAGTATTGCTTCTCATTACTATTATTGGTATTGCTCCTGCAATAATGGTGTTAATGACTAGTTTTACCCGTATTGTAATTGTTCTTGGTTTTGTAAGAACATCACTGGGAACCCAACAGATGCCACCAAACCAAGTGCTTGTAGGTTTAGCACTATTCATGACATTGTTTGTCATGGCTCCTACATTCTCATCGATCAATGAAGTTGCACTTCAGCCTTATTTGAAAAGTGAGATCACACAGACTGAAGCACTACAGAAGGCGTCTGACCCAATGAAGAAGTTTATGTTTAAATATACACGTGAGAAAGACTTATTGTTGTTCATGGATTATTCCAAGATGGAAAAACCAGCTACATATAGTGATATACCTTTAACGGTATTGGTTCCTTCTTTTGCTATTAGTGAATTGAAGACAGCCTTTCAAATGGGATTTTTAGTTTTTATTCCTTTTCTGATAATAGATATCGTTGTAGCGAGTACATTGATGGCTATGGGTATGATGATGTTACCACCCGTCATGATTGCACTCCCTTTTAAGATTCTACTCTTTGTGTTAGTAGATGGTTGGTATTTAGTAGTGAAGTCACTACTCTTTAGTTTTAATTGATGTAAAATTACTAGATGCGTATAGTCTTTAAGGGAGGTCAGTCATGAGTACGAATTTTATAATTGGACTGGCTGGACAAGCGGTTTTTACCGCCTTAAAAGTGAGTGCACCCATGCTGTTGTTAGGACTGGGTGTTGGTCTGATTGTTAGTATATTTCAAGCCACCACTCAGATTCAAGAGCAGACCCTTGCTTTTGTTCCGAAAATCGTAGCCGTTTTGTTAGCACTATTGTTGTTCGGTCCCTGGATTTTAACAACCCTTGTGGACTTTACCTTTAATATATTAGACAATTTATACAAATATATCGGTTAGGCTGAATGTCAATGGAATTAATAACGCAGGGTTTCCCTATTTTTTTGCTTATCCTTTGTCGAATTACCTCTTTTTTTGTTGTTGCACCAGTGTTTTCTTCAAAGGGTGTTCCTAACACTTTTAAAATTGGATTGTCTTTTTTTATGAGTATATTGATTTACTTAACTTATGGTATAAATCAGACAATTGTTGAAGATATGACCTATGTATTGCTCATTGTCAGTGAAGTTATGGTCGGATTACTTCTTGGTTTTGTGGCATATTTAATGATTACGGTCATTCAAACAGCCGGTTCATTCATAGATATACAGATTGGTTTTGGTATTGCTAACGTGCTTGATCCCATGACAGGCACCTCGGTACCGATGCTTGGTAATTTCAAATATATGATTGCCATGCTTCTATTTCTGAGTATGAATGGTCATTTGCAATTGATTCAAGCTATAACCGAAAGTTACGAATGGATACCAATTACAAATGATTTATTTGTGGAAATTCATAGTGGTAGCATTTCAGAGTTTTTAATTAGAACATTTGCTCAATCATTTGTGTTAGCTTTTCAAATGGCAGCACCATTAGTTGTCGCTCTCTTTTTGACGGATGTGGGTCTTGGGTTCTTGGCAAGAACTGCACCTCAATTTAATATTTTTGTCATCGGTATTCCTATAAAAATATTTCTAGGGTTGGCCATGCTGTTGTTAATAGTCCCTAGTTTTTCATATGTTTTTGGAAATCTATTTGAGATTATGTTTGAATCCCTATACAACTTGATGGGTATTATTGGAGACAAACCAAATTGATAAGCTTGGGGGAAAGGAAATTGTCCTTTAGGTATCCCTTGGATTTGCAGTTATTTGCTGGTGAGAAGACAGAGAAGGCAACACCTAAAAAACGCCAAGATAGCCGAAAAAAAGGGCAAGTAGCCAAAAGTCAAGATGTTGCTGGTGCCGTAACCCTATTGTCTGCGTTTTTATGTCTAATGATGTTAAGTGGATATTTCAAGGATAATTTCGTGCATTTGTATAAAGATATATTTCTTAATAGGTTAAACACTGAGGTTACGATTAATAATGTCATGATGATATTTAGGCAATATGGTTTGCAGATATTAATACTGCTAGCCCCTTTGTTCATAACCGTATTCATCATGGCCCTTGTAGCTAATCTTATGCAGGTTGGTTTTTTATTGTCTGGTGATTCACTCAAAATGAAATTCAGTAATATTAATCCACTTAAAGGATTGAAAAACATATTCTCGATGAAGTCGGTTGTTGAATTTGCAAAGTCCATCCTGAAACTAACGATTATTGGATATCTAGTGTACAGCACTTTATGGAATAGTAGAGTTGAAATTGCTTCGCTCTCACAACGGAACATTGAGAACACTTTACTCTTTATGGCGGAATTAAGTATTAATCTAGGCATAAAGGTAGCAATTGCACTCTTTATTTTATCAGTTCTAGACTATATTTTCAAAAAATATGAACATGAGAAAAGTATAAAGATGTCTAAGCAAGATATTAAAGATGAATACAAGAACATAGAAGGAGATCCATTGATTAAAGGTAAAATTAGAGAACGTCAGCGCAGAATGGCCATGCAACGAATGATGCAGGAAATTCCAAAGGCAGATGTTGTGATAACGAACCCTACTCACTTTGCGATTGCATTGAAATATGATGCAAACAATATGGAGGCTCCTACGATCATTGCTAAAGGTCAGGACTATGTGGCTCTTAGAATCAAAGAAATTGCTAAGGAACATGCAATTATAACTATGGAAAATAAGCCTTTGGCTCGCGCGCTTTATCAAAGAGCGGAGATTGGAGATTCCATTCCAGCTGATTTGTTTCAGGCCGTGGCCGAAATACTGGCCTATGTATATAAATTAAAAGGTAATACTAAATAATTGTGGGATTGGAGGAATGAGACCGTTGAAAATTAGAGATATCGCTGTCCTATCAGGAGTGATCGGTATTGTCCTCATGATGATTCTTCCAATCCCGGCATGGCTACTAGATATTTTACTTGTCATTAACATCTCACTTGCACTGATGATCTTGTTGATCTCGATGAATACGAAAGAAGCGTTAGAATTCTCTATCTTCCCATCTATTCTACTGATTACAACATTATTCCGACTTGCATTAAACGTATCAACAACGAAGTTGATTCTTATGCACGGTGAGGCAGGTGAGGTAGTTGCGACATTCGGTAGTTGGATTGCAGGAGGACAGGTAGCTATTGGATTCATTGTCTTCTTAATCTTAGTGGTTGTTCAATTTATAGTTATCACTAAGGGATCTGAGCGTGTAGCAGAGGTTGGCGCTAGATTCACGCTAGATGCAATGCCCGGGAAGCAGATGAGCATTGATGCAGATCTGAATTCAGGATTAATCAATGAGAATCAAGCAAGAGAACGACGCAGTAAGGTAGAGCGTGAAGCAGATTTTTATGGTTCTATGGACGGAGCCAGTAAGTTTGTTAAAGGGGATGCAATTGCAAGTATTATCATATTAATCATCAACTTAGTTGGTGGATTTATTATTGGTATTTCGATTCATGGCATGTCCTTTGGTGAATCTATTTCTACATATTCTATACTTACTATAGGTGATGGCCTTGTAAGTCAGATTCCAGCACTACTTATTTCAACAGCTGCAGGTTTAATCGTAACAAGAGCTTCTTCAGATGGGAACTTGGCTGCAGACTTAACGAAACAATTGTTTGCATATCCTAAGTTGATATATATTGTCGCAGGAACCATTGCAATGCTTGGCTTCTTTACGCCAATTAATATCATTTCAACGTTACCCATAGCTCTTATATTAGCTTTAGCAGCTAGAAATATGGAGAAAAACGAAAGTAAAAAGTTATTATCTGATGAACAGATGGAAGAAGAACAACAGATTGAAGAAGTAAGAAGCCCAGAAAGTGTCATTAATCTTCTACAGGTAGATCCTATAGAATTTGAATTTGGATATGGACTCATTCCTTTAGCGGATACACAACAAGGTGGGGATTTACTGGATCGAATCATCATGATTCGACGGCAATGTGCACTTGAACTAGGACTTGTTGTCCCAGTTATCCGAATTCGCGACAATATTCAACTAAAACCGAATGAATACATCATAAAAATTAAAGGAAATACAGTTGGTGGCGGTGAATTATTACTAAATCACTATTTGGCTATGAGTCCAGGATATGATGATGAATCGATCTCTGGAATCGAGACCTTAGAACCTGCATTTGGGCTCCCAGCACTATGGATTGATGAAATTACGAAGGAACGTGCTGAACTAGCGGGTTATACCGTTGTGGATCCACCTTCTGTCGTAGCAACACATTTAACTGAATTAATTAAGAAACATGCGCATGAATTACTTGGTCGTCAAGAAACTCGTACATTAATAGACAATCTAAGGGAAAGTTACCCTGTACTTGTTGATGAACTTATTCCTTCCGTTCTGTCGGTGGGTGATATTCAAAAAGTGTTGGCTAAGTTACTGCGTGAAAAGATCTCTGTTCGTGATTTAGTGACTATTTTTGAAACATTAGCTGATTGTGGGACATACTCGAAAGATCCTGATGTTCTAACAGAGTATGTGAGGCAATCCTTGTCTCGACAAATCACACAACAATATTCACAAAAAGGTGAGACTCTCAAAGTAATCACCGTTGGACCTACGCTAGAGAAGAAGATTTCAGAAAGTGTACAACAATCAGAACAAGGTAGTTATCTAGCTCTGGATCCTGTATCTGCTCAAACAGTATATCAGAAGTTGAATGAGCAGATTAATCGATTGTTACAATCTGGACAACAACCTATTTTCTTAACATCGCCAACAATAAGAATGTATTTACGTCAGGTGATTGATCGAAGTATGCAAGACATACCGGTCCTTTCTTACAGTGAATTGGAACCAAATGTAGAAATACAAAGTGTTGGAGTGGTGAATCTATGAGAGTGAAACGCTACATTGTCGATCATATGCCAGAAGCCATGCAACGCATTCGTGTAGATTTAGGTAGTGATGCCGTCATTCTTAGCACGAAAGAATTAAAGGTTGGTGGATTTCTTGGGATGTTTCAAAAGAAAAAGATTGAAGTGATTGCTGCAGTAGAAAAGGACGCTCAAGCCCAGCCTACAAGTAAAGAAAGCTCGAATTCATTAATAAACAGACAAGATAGTCCAACATTGGCTAATAACAACGTAGATACGGCGGTTCACACAAGAGCACCGTCCTTAAGCATCCCGGTTAGAGCTGTTCCAGAGGCATATCAAAGAACAAATGATATTCTTAAAGCAACGATCAAGACTCCATCTGTTCCCGTGAAAGCAACTAGAACTTCAAATGGGGAACCCGTAGTATATGATGCAGTAAAGGTAAAGGATACACTTCCGATGATCTCATTAAAAGATGACGAGGAAGAGATTCTGTATCGCAAGTTGACTTCCGATGATCAACTTCTGAAAGAAATTAAAGAGATGAAATTATGGATGGCCAAGATATCAAAACAATCCATGGCCAAGCAACAATTACCCGAATCATTGGAGAAGCTACAAGACCATTTAATACAGCAAGAATTAGATCCTCAACTGATAGAAGAATGGATACATGATGCTTACCAATATTGGGATAACCATGGAAGAGAGTTAAGTGATGTTGAACTTAAGGATTTTATTCAAGACAAAGCAACATCGTTCCTAACGAATCGTTTGGGTGGTGGAATTGGTAAAGACACCAAAATTGTGTATATAGCTGGACCTACCGGTGTTGGAAAGACAACGACGATAGCCAAACTAGCTGCGGAACAATTGTTTAAACACCATCGCAAAGTGGGATTGATAACATCAGATACGTATCGAATTTCTGCGGTTGAGCAACTTAGAACCTATGCATCTATATTGAATATCCCGCTAGAGGTGGTTCAATCACCAGTTGATCTTAAACGTGCGATGGAGCGACTTGGTTATTGTGATCTTATACTCATGGACACTGCGGGCAGAAATTTTCGAAATGAATTATTAGTAGCCGAACTTCAGAGTTTATTCTCACTTGGAGCTAATAGCGAAACCTACCTTGTGCTAAGTCTAACCTCCAAAGCCCAAGATATGATTAAGATAACAGAACACTTCAGTGAATATGGATTGGATAAAGTGATCTTTACCAAGCTGGACGAAACAGGTAGCTATGGTTCCATTTTTAATTTGATCTACCATTTCCCGATCCACCTGTCCTATTTGACGAATGGACAGAATGTTCCAGATGATCTGATATTACCTAGTGAACAAAGGATAGTGAACCTATTGCTTGACGTACCTGGGGATAAGTTATGAAAGATCAAGCGGATGCCTTAAGAAATCTCATTTATAACCGAGAGAAAACACGAGATGATGAAAAGTTACTAAAAACGAATACACGAACGGCAAAAGTCATTACTGTTTCCAGTGGTAAAGGAGGGGTAGGAAAGTCAAACTTCACGTTGAATTTTGCACTTTCCTTACTATCTTTAGGTAAAAAAGTATTAATATTTGATGCAGATATAGGTATGGCAAATATCGATGTTTTAATGGGCACTTCTACGAAATACAATCTACATCATCTACTCAGTCGCGAAAAGAATATTCACGAGATTATTGCAGTAGGTCCACATAAATTGAAATATATCTCAGGTGGTTCTGGTATGGCTGATCTCGTATCGCTATCAGAACATGATATTCATTATTTCACGGCACAGATAGAAGAAGTGGCAAATGAAACGGACTATATTATTTTTGATACGGGTGCAGGGTTATCGACTGCTAATATTCAATTTATAACAGCTGCCGATGAATGTATTGTTGTCACCACACCTGAGCCCACTTCCATAACAGATGCTTATGCATTAATAAAAGTCGTTCATGGTATCAACGCAAATGTCTCCTATCAGATGGTCATTAATCGAGTAGACGATGAAGTGGAAGCTACATTTACAGCAAACAAAATTAAATTAGCAGCAAAAAAGTTTCTGGATATTGAAATTCCCATGTTAGGGTATATTCATGACGATTCACATGTTGTTCAAGCAGTGAAGAAACAAGTTCCTTATACCGTCGCATTTCCTAATAGCGCTGCCTCAAAAGATATTCAGCGTCTTACTAAATATTATACCCATACACCAAGCACAACCGGTGTAGATACATTGACAGGAATCAAGGGATTTATGCATAGGTGGCTTCAACGTACAAAATGATTCTCCTGTAAATAATGGAGGGAGGTATAACTATTATGCAATACAAGGTGCTTGTAGTGGATGATTCTCCTTTTATGAGAAAGATTATAACGGATTTAATCGAAAAAGATCTTTCATTTAAAGTGGTAGGAACGGCGAAGAACGGACTAGAAGCAATACAATTAGTCGAAGACTTAACACCAGACATTGTTACGATGGACGTAGAGATGCCTGAAATGAATGGATTAGAAGCATTAAGGATTATCATGAAAGATAATAATGTACCTATTATTATGGTATCGGGTATCAATGAAGAAGGTTTAAGAGAAACCATTCTAGCTTTAGAGTCTGGAGCATTTGACTTTATTCGAAAACCATCTGTGAATGCTTCAAATGATATTGTGCAGGTTGCAGAAGTATTGCTTGAGAAAATGAATGCGGCTATGCATGCCATCGCAAGAAGGGCTGTAAGACAAGCTGAGGAACTAGCTAGATTCGAGAAAAAGATAAAAATAAAATCAAATGAACAAATAAAAAAGATAGTTGTTTCACCTGAAAAGGACGAAGTTACTCATAAAAGCATATTATCTGAGAAGAAAGATATTCTACTAAAAACAGATAAGAAATATAAAGATTCGACACGAAATGCTATAATGAATGATAAGATTATAGAATCTAAATTGACACTTACATCTAAGCGTACTCATCAATCTCCCGCGAAACCAATTAGGCAATCAGAGGGGAGATCCCATAGTTTCGATCATTTGATCGCTATTGGTTGTTCAACGGGTGGTCCAAGGGCTTTGAAGAGTTTCTTGGAACGGATACCCGCTGATCTGCCAGCACCTATAGTTATTGTGCAACATATGCCACCAAAGTTCACCAAATCACTGGCACAAAGATTGAATACGTTTAGTGAACTTGAAGTCATGGAAGGTGAACATGGCATGGTGTTGAATAAAGGTTGTGCTTATATTGCACCTGGTGGTTATCAAATGAAGATTATGGATACAGGTGAAGGCCGTTACGAGATTGCTTTGACAGAAGAAGGAGCTCGAAATGGACATAGACCTTCTGTCGAAGTAATGTTTGACTCGTTGATTCCATTTGGATCATTACAACGTCATGTGGTTCTTCTGACAGGTATGGGAAGTGACGGTGCACAAGCAATGAAGCGTTTAACACAATCTGGAGTGATTGATACCTATGCTGAAAGTGAAGAAACGTGTGTTGTGTATGGTATGCCTCGATCTGCTGTTGAATTAAACTGCGTCAAACATATCTTGCCACTTCAAGAGATTCCATCGCAACTTATGCGAACACTGAAAACCAATGGATAGAATTTAAAAGGGAGGTGCATCACTATGGACATGAATCAATATCTATCGATGTTTATTGATGAGTCAAATGAACATTTACAATCGTTAAATGAAAAGATGCTTGAATTGGAGAGTAGTCCAAATGATTTAAGTATAGTCCAGGTTATTTTTAGATCAGCACATACACTTAAAGGCATGGCAGCAACGATGGGTTACGAGGATCTTGCATCACTGACACACCAAATGGAGAACGTTCTGGATTTGGTTCGTAATGAGAAACTTGCTATGAAAGATTTCATATTTGATACGCTATTTAAAAGTTTGGACGCTCTTGAATCGATGGTTGAAGATATCACAAACGGTGGCGAAGGGAAATCTGATGTAACCGATATAGTATCCGCATTACAAGCTATTGTTCGTGGAGAGGTACCTTCAAATCATGGGGATAGTAGTTCCGCCAATACACAAGAATCAACCCAAGTTATTAATCAGTCCATTCAATTGGATGAGTTTCAGTATTCTGTTCTACAACAATCTATAGCGGAAGGTCACCGTGTACTTTACATGGAAGTATTCATACGTGAAGATTGCCAACTTAAAGCTGTCAGAGCTTATATGGCTTTCAATTTGTTGGAGGGGTATGGAGAAGTTGTTAAATCACAACCATCTGTACAAGATATTGAACAAGAAAAATTCGAACGAAGCTTTTCACTTTATTACATAACACAAACAAGTCCCGAAGATATTGAACAAATGATAAAGAACTTGTCCGAAATTGATAAGACCGTTGTCGTTGAATTGGATATAGAGTCTTTAAAAGTCATTGGAGAAGGGAATCAGGCGACGAAGGAGATGGCAGCAACTACTGAAGTTGAAGCACTCTCTGTAATAAATGAAGTATCAACAAATACGCCGAAATTATCTAATGCACCTGTGGCCAATGCTAAAGATAATGTGAAGACGAGCCATGCTAATCCCTCACGTACGATACGTGTAGATATAGAGCGTCTTGATGTTCTTATGAATTTATTCAGTGAATTACTTATTGACCGTGTTCGTTTAGAGCAGCTGGCAAGTGAAGTGCGTAGCCATGATTTAACAGAAACGGTAGAACATATTTCTCGTGTGAGTTCTGATCTTCAGAATATTGTGTTAAAACTTAGAATGGTGCCTGTAGACACAGTGTTCAACCGTTTTCCAAGGATGGTTCGTGATCTAGCTAAATCGTTAAACAAGAAAATTGATCTTGTTATTACGGGTGCTGATACGGAACTTGATCGTACGGTAATTGATGAGATTGGTGATCCTCTTGTCCATTTAATTCGAAATGCAGTAGATCATGGTATTGAATCTGTAACTGACCGATTAGCTGCTGGCAAACCGGAAGTTGGAATAGTTAACTTACGTGCTTTTCATAGTGGTAACCATGTATTTATAGAGATTGAAGAAGACGGAAAAGGTATCTACCGTGAGAATGTTCTTAAATCGGCTATAAAGAAAGGTGTCGTAACCGAAGAACAGGGTTCTGCTATGTCAGATGAAGAAGTATATCAACTTCTCTTTGCAGCTGGATTTAGTACAGCCGAAGTGATCTCTGATGTATCCGGTCGCGGTGTTGGTCTAGATGTTGTGAAATCTAAGATTAATTCTTTGGGTGGAAATGTCATGATATATTCTACTCCCGGAAAAGGTACGAACTTCTCTGTCCAATTGCCATTAACGTTATCTATCATCTCTGCAATGTTGGTACAAATAGGTTCAGAGAAATATGCTATTCCACTTACGTCAATTGTAGAGACCGGCATTATTAAGAAAGCTCAGATTCGTACCGTACACGGCAGCAAAATGATTGAATTCCGTGGAAGTCATATTCCGTTAGTATCGCTTAGTCAATTATTTGATATCACCGATTTTGATGAGACAATGGAAGAAGAAACAGAGATCATCGTGATACGAAAAGGCGATCGTATGGCTGCATTAACCATTCAAGAGTTTATTGGGCAAAATGAAATTGTATTAAAGAGTCTTGGGAAATACTTGCCTCAAGTAAATGGCGTTTCAGGTGCGACTATTCTTGGCGATGGACAGGTTGCATTAATTATAGATCCAAATGCCTTTATCAAATAACGAAAGCTGTATGAATTTACTTGTTAAATGTTATAGGAATCTATTAGGAGGTTATGGTTATGGGAGAAGATATTAAAGTTATCGTATTTAAATTAGGAACTGAAGAGTATGGTATAGAAGTTGAGAAGGTTCAGACGATTGAACGAATGTTGCCGATTACACGTGTTCCCAAAACATTTTCTTTTGTAAAAGGTGTCATTAACTTGCGTGGTGTGATTATTCCAATAATTGATCTTCGTGGAAGATTCAATCTACCGCTTGCAGAATACACAGAAAACACGCGTATTATTATCGTTGCTGTGAATGACATGGAAGTAGGTTTTGTCGTAGACTCAGCAAATGATGTTATTGATTTAAATAAGGATCAAATTGAGAACCCACCAGAAGTGGTCGGTGGAATTAAAGCTAAATATCTTGAGGGAGTAGCCAAAATTAATGATGACCGTCTTTTGATCATGCTTAATCTTCCTGAAGTATTAAATAAAAGTGAAATCATTCAGTTGGAAAGTATAGAGGAATAAAGATGAATGCCTTTAAGGATTTTAAAGAATTCAAAATGGATATTCTGAAGGAGATTGGTAACATAGGTGCTGGGAATGCGGCTACTGCACTTTCATGTTTGCTAAATAAACCAATTGATATGGCTGTTCCTAAAGTGAAAGTTCTGGGGTTTGATGAGGTAGCGAATGTTGTGGGTGGAGCTGAGCAAATCGTTGTTGCAATCTACTTTAGGGTTGAAGGCGATGCTCCGGGTAATCTATTCTTTATTTTATCTGTTGACTCTGCGAAAGGTTTGTTAAGAAGCCTAGCAGGAATTGAAGTGGTTGATGATCAGATTTTTAATGAGATGGAAATGTCTGCTCTGAATGAGATTGGTAATATATTAACCGGTTCTTATCTATCATCCCTTGCTGATTTCACCAAATTATCAATGTATCCAACAGTGCCTTCGTTGGCTATTGATATGGCCGGTGCTATATTGAGTTATGGATTGTTACAGTATGGGGAAATGGGTGATGATGCACTCCTAATAGATACAAAGTTTGTGGAGAATAACAAGGAATTAGATGGTCAATTCTTCCTTATACCAGATCCTACGTCGTTTTCAAAAATATTCAAATCATTAGGAGTGCCTCACGAGAATGATTGATCAAAACATTGTCAAGGTTTCTATGGCTGATTTAAACGTTATTCAACAATCAGGACTAATCCGCACTTCTGGTTTAGGTTCCTGTGTAGGGCTTACGATGTATGATCCTGTACTTCATATTGCTGGAATGGCCCACGTTATGTTGCCTACATCTTCTATTGCTCGTGAAGGTGAAATCAACGTTGCTAAGTATGCAGATACAGCTTTACCCTCATTATTAGAGGAATTGCAAAAACTGGGTTCACGTAAGTCTAATCTTGTTGCCAAAATGGCTGGTGGTTCACAAATGTTTGCTTTTACAGGGAATTCAGATTCGATGAGAATTGGTCCTAGAAACGCTGAATCATGCAAAGCAAAATTGGAGGAACTAGGCATACCCTTAATTGGGGAAGATACTGGTGGTAACTACGGTAGAACAATTGAACTTGATTGCAGTACAGGTATATTATATATCCGTAGTGTACAAATGGGTGTAAAGGAATTGTAGCGATGATATTAAAATTACGATTTGAGTTGTTTCTTGGTGCGTTGGGTTTTGTTATCACATTTGTAACGTCATCTATTCATAATGTTTTTATGACAAGTCTTATTAGAGCATCTATAGCTTTCGTGATTTGGTTCGTAATTGCTACTATTTGCAAGCGGGTTCTGTCCATTATGACGACACAACCTGTTGATATAGACATATCGGAAGAGGCTGAACCTCACGAGGATCAGAAAGGGACACGTTTTGATCTAACACTACCCAATGACACAGAAGATTTAAATGAACTATTAAAGCCGAAAGCAGATTCATCTAATGCGGACGAACTAGGATTTGCTCCACTAAATCCACCGAAATTGATTTCTGGGCAAGATCCTGAGCAATTGGCTAAGGCCGTCCGCCACCTGACAGAAAAATAAGGGGAGGTGAAATCACTTGAATGAGCAGAAAAGTTCTAGATTAAAACACATAGAGTTATGGGAGTTATGGAAAGAGAAAGGCGACATCGAAGCAAAAAAGAAGCTTATCGAAAAACATTTACACATCGTGGATTATGTTTCTAGCCGGCTGGCTATTGGTCTTCCTAAAAGTGTTTCTAAAGATGACCTCGCTAGCAATGGTGTTATGGGTCTGATAGACGCAATTGACAAATTTGACTATAAGCGTGGACTTCAATTTGAAACCTATGGTTCATGGCGAGTTCGTGGTGCGATCCTAGATTCATTACGTCAAGGGGATTGGGTGCCACGATCCGTTAGAGAAAAGGCAAAGAAAATTGAAGAAGCCTTTCAATATTTAGAACAAAGTAATCTTCGATCTGTTGGTGATTTGGAGATGAGTAAGCATTTAGGTGTAACAGAAAAAGAATATCAAACGATGCTACAGGAAGTAGCCGTTATGTCTTTATGTTCTCTTGAAGATCCAATAAGGGAAGAAGAATCAGAGACTCGTCTAAGCATGTTAGTGGACGAGAATGCAAAGAATCCTGAGAATCAGGTGAATGAGCATTATCTAAAGGAAGCATTAGCTAAAGGTATTGATAAACTCACTGAAAAAGAACGTACAGTGGTCTCGCTTCTATATTTTGAGGATCTTTCTTTAAGTGAAATAGCTGAAGTTATGTCACTTTCGCCATCTCGAATATCTCAACTTCACTCCAAAGCAATCCTCAGACTTAGAGGCACCTTGGAGAAGAATAGAGAACTACTTATGGGTAGTAACTAAATTATTCATGATTCATACTTATGGCCGGTACAATAAAAGGAGGAGTTAAAGTTGATGGATCATATTTCGTTAGGTTCTTATTTGTCGGTTATTATTTCTGACGATAAAACTATCGCATACCTAGAGTTCTCAAAACATGATGACCAATTTAACTGTACCGTAGAAAGTCTCGAAAAGTTTATTCAACAACAACGGGTTAAGTATGGTATTGACCGTAATACATTGCAACAAATTGTAGAAAGTCCGGAACGGTATCAGGCACTTAGAACTCCGATTGCGTATGGAAAGAAACCATTACATGGAGTAGATGGCCAAATTGAAGTTCTAATGCAGATATCTGATCCTAAGGACAAAAAGAAGACAGAACCGATTGAAGGAAATGTGGATCATAAAGAGGTGAAGAATCTTAATAATGTTCGTAAAGGTCAGATTATTGCTAAAAGAAACCCTCCAGAACCTGGTGTGAATGGCGTAACCGTAACAGATGAAGTTATTTCATTTAATGTAGGTAAAGATGTTAAGTTCAAATCGGGCAAAAATGTGATTGTTAATGCAGAACAAACGGCATTATATGCCGCAATTGATGGCATGATCACGATCACAGATAAGCAGAAAATTAATGTATTTCCAATCTATGAAGTGAATGGTGATGTGGATTATAGTGTTGGGAATATTGATTTTGTTGGTAGCGTTATCATCCGGGGGAATGTATTAAGTGGCTTTAGAGTAAAAGCTGCTGGTGATATTCGAGTCATTGGTGGCGTGGAAGGTGCGGAACTTGATGCTGAAGGATCGATTGATATCTCCGGAGGAATTATTGGTTACAACAAAGGATATGTTAAGGCTGGACATCAGGTAAAAAGTTCTTTTATTCAAGATGGATTGGTGAGTGCAGGGGAAGATGTGATCGTGTCTCAAAGTATCATGCATTCCGATATAAGAGCTGGTAAGAATGTGGTTTGTAACGGTACAAAAGGTTTAATCGTCGGGGGAAATATACAAGCAGGCGAAAGAGTTATCGTTCGAACTGTCGGTAATTCTATGTCTACTGTCACGAGTATAGAAGTAGGCGTCGTGCCAACACTAAGAAATGAATTGACTGATCTGCGGAAACAAATCAAAGAACAGATGGAAAGCATTGAGAAGACAGAAAAAGTACTTCATCTTTTAAATCACCTTGCATCAGCAGGAGAATTAACACCAGAAAAAGTTGCGATGCGTGTAAAGTTGAATCTTACCCAGAGATCACAGAGCACTTCACTTCTCGAAGCTAAAGATAGAGTTCTTGAGATTGAGAAATCCTTAGAAGATACCAACAGAGCCAGAGTCGATGTGATTAGAACCATTTATGGAGGTTCTAAGATTGTTATTGGTAGATATACACGCTATGTAAAAGACTCTTGTGAACGTGTAACTTTCTATTATACAGATGGAGATATCTCCATGATTCCATACATATAGTGCTTTTCTATTACAAAATGAAATAATGGTCTTCTAATATATATAATGAGGTGGATATCGTGAGTATGAAATCGGTGGAATTACAAATTGCTGTGCCGAGAACCCATGAAGCTGGGAGAGTACAAAACGAATTACAACAGAGATCCACTCAAGAACAAGCTCTTTTAATAAATCAGCAAATCAAAGATAGTCGCGCATTGCAACAACGAAGTAAAAGTGTTGATCAAACGGATAATTCCATAATACGAGATGGTGGAGATCAGCAACAGTCGGGGTCACAAGAACAATCGAAAGAGTCTAATCAACAAGAATTACAAACTGAACATCAACCAGCAGAGCACCCTTATAAGGGACATCATATCGATCTGTCTCTCTGATTATTATCATAAACAGATCATAAGGAGACTAAAGTTTTGGAACCATGGATTATTATTATAATGTTAGGAATCGCTGCATTGATCTACGCACTCATGCTTCCCACCAAAAAAACGGATAATATTTCTTCTGATACATTGATAAAGAATGTTGAGACAACATTAGAACAATATATGTCAGATATTGAATCGGAGAATGATTCGATTGTTGAATTGGTGGGTCAAATGAAAAAGGAGACCACTTCTAAACAAATAGTGCTAGAAGATAATCTAGCATTGTTGAATCAAAGATTATTAGAAGTAGAGAAACAGACGTTGGAATATGATTCGCGTATCGCTGAATCGATACTTTCCCATAAGAACAGTGGTGAAGGTATATCATCTAAGGCTAGTCCTACTGAAGATTTGATGGTGGTGGCTGAGAGCGAGGATGTTAATGTTCATGCTGCACAAGAGGATACAATCAAACGTCGTTATGCAGAAGTGTTTGATTTGCATGAACAAGGCAAATCAATGGATGTCATTGGGAAGATAACTGGCCTACATCGCGGTGAAGTTCAACTTATACTTCAACTGGCTAAGCAGGAGGGATCGCTATGATGAGAAGTCGTTCATTTATGAGCGGACTAGGGGTAGGATTAATCATAGGGGCAGCCCTGTTACAGCTTATGTTAGTGGGTGAAAGACAGGCTAATGTAATCGAT
This sequence comes from Paenibacillus sp. CMAA1364, assembly GCF_054373195.1. Lineage (NCBI taxonomy): Bacteria > Bacillati > Bacillota > Bacilli > Caryophanales > Paenibacillaceae > Paenibacillus > Paenibacillus sp. CMAA1364. The sequence continues at coordinate 83,842 of NZ_JBITNB010000003.1, forward strand.
ACGCCATCTGAGGTGACGCTGACAAGAGAACAACTGGAAGAGCAAGCCAAAGAGCTTGATCTGGAAGTCGTTGATTCCTCGGATCAATTAATGACAGAAGAACAGTGGAAACAGCTCAAACTTCAAGAAGGAGCTGAACCTACAGGCAAAAGTACTGAAGCACCGAATGCACCTTCTTCACCTACCAAACCGAAAGAAAATGATGATGAGCTAGCAACAACCAATATACAATCACCAAAGGATCCCGTTGTAGAACCCAAGAACAAAGTAGTCGTGAATTATAAAATAGATAAAGGTAGAAACCTCACAGAAGTGGCAAAAGGATTGGAGCAGGTTGGCGTAATCACGGATACCAATCAATTTATTAAAGAAGCTTCAAGACAGAAGGTTAATACCAAGATTAGAGAAGGCAATTATTCGTTTGCCAAAGGGGAAAGTTATCAGTCTATTATATCTAAGATAAGAATAGAATCGTCTCGTTAAGTAAAATGTATTGCGAACGAATCTTTCAAATATAAAGGATGTTGCATTGAATTAATATTCATGATATATTAATTGATGGTGTTAAAAACACACGCTAAGTGATTCCTATGAGGGTGCTTTCTTACATGTTTAGAAAGTCTTAAAGGGAAATGATCGTTAGCGGAGGATAAAAAAACCAATAATAGGAGGTGCGTGAAGATGGGAGTAATATCCATGAAGCAACTTTTGGAAGCTGGTGTGCATTTTGGTCACCAAACTCGCCGCTGGAACCCAAAGATGGATCGTTATATCTTCACAGAAAGAAACGGAATTTACATTATTGACTTGCAAAAGACAGTGAAAAAGGTGGAAGAAGCTTATAACTTCGTTAAAAGCATCGGCGATGAGAATGGAACTATTCTTTTCGTAGGAACGAAAAAACAAGCTCAAGATTCCGTGAAAGAAGAAGCTGAACGTTGTGGAATGTACTACATTAATCAACGTTGGTTGGGCGGAACGCTAACTAACTTCGAAACTATTCAAAAACGTATTAATCGTTTGAAGGAGCTTGAGAAGTGGGAAGAAGATGGTACATTTGATGTTCTTCCTAAGAAAGAAGTTATCCTTCTTCGTAAAGAGAAAGATCGTCTTGATAAATTCCTAGGTGGAATCAAGAATATGAAAGGCCTTCCTAGTGCCCTATTCATTATCGATCCTCGTAAAGAACGTATTGCGGTTGCAGAAGCTCGCAAATTGGGTATTCCAATCGTAGGTATCGTAGATACTAACTGTGATCCAGACGAAATTGACTATGTCATTCCTGGTAATGATGATGCGATTCGTGCTGTTAAACTCTTGACTGGTAAAATGGCAGATGCCATTATGGAAGCTAATCAAGGCGAAGAAGCAACAGTCTAATTTACAATTAGGCAATTCATAATAAATGAATTAAAATAAAAGGGTGGTTGGCAGGTGGATAACCTCTCACTGCCCTTTTTTTGAAAAAATAATGAATATAATAAGTACGAAATAATAACAATAGTATATTGGAGGGTATAATCAATGGCAGTTAATGCTAGCGCAGTGAAAGAACTTCGTGAAAGAACAGGGTCGGGAATTTTGGATTGTAAAAAAGCTTTGGATGAGACAAACGGTGATGTTACAAAAGCAATCGAATTTCTTCGTGAAAAAGGATTAGCAGCTAGTGCTAACAAAGCAGGACGTATTGCTACTGAAGGTACTGTAGAAGCTTACATCCATGCTGGTGGTAAAATTGGAGTGCTTGTTGAAATTAACTGTGAAACAGATTTCGTTGGTAAAACGGATCAGTTCAAAGAATTTGCACGTGATATCGCAATGCAAATAGCTGCGACGAATCCACGTTATGTGCGTCGTGAAGAAGTACCACAAGAAGATGTTGACAAGGAAAAGGAAATCCTTAAAGCACAAGCATTAAATGAAGGTAAGCCTGAAAAAATCGTTGATAAAATGGTTGAAGGTCGCATCAGCAAGTATTATGAAGAATTCTGCTTGATGGAGCAATCTTATATTAAAGATCCGGACAAGACGATTGCAGCTGTTTTGAATGAAAAAATCAATACAATTGGTGAAAACATCTCAATCCGTCGTTTTTCTCGTTTTGAGCTTGGTGAAGGTCTTGAGAAGAAAGTGGATAACTTTGTAGAAGAAGTTATGGCACAAGTAAACCAATAATATTATATTTTTCATGTTACAATAATAATCATTACTAAGAATGGAACACTATGTGTTCCTTCTTTTTTAATAATAGAATTGCAGTGTGGCGTCGACGAAGTCGCGCTTTCTCAAAGAGGGAGGTTAACATTGGAAAAGCCAGTATTTAAAAGGGTAGTCCTTAAAGTCAGTGGAGAGTCTCTCGCAGGTCCCAATGGTTTCGGTATTGATGCTGTTACCATTGTGTCTATAGCAGAACAGATCAAAGAAGTTATTGAACTTGGTGTTGAAGTGGCGGTTGTATGTGGTGGTGGTAACATCTGGCGCGGTATCGCAGGTAGCGCTAATGGTATCGATCGTGCTACGGCTGATTACATGGGGATGCTAGCAACGGTAATGAATTCTTTAGCTCTTCAAGATGCATTAGAGCAAATTAATGTACCTACAAGAGTCCAAACTTCCATTTCCATGCAACAAATTGCAGAACCATATATTCGACGTAGAGCAATACGACACTTAGAAAAAGGTCGTGTTGTTATTTTTGCCGCAGGCACAGGAAATCCGTTCTTCTCTACAGATACAACAGCAGCCTTACGTGCTGCCGAAATTGAAGCGGAAGTCATCTTAATGGCTAAGAATAAGGTAGATGGCGTATATTCAGCAGATCCTTTTTTAGACGATACAGCTGAGAAGTTTGAACAGTTAACATATATGGAAGTGCTGAACAAGAACTTAGGCGTAATGGACTCTACCGCATCATCGTTATGTATGGACAATAATATTCCACTTATCGTATTTTCTATTACGGAGCTAGGAAACATAAAACGTGTCGTATTAGGTGAGAAAATAGGAACCATTGTTAAAGGGAGTGTAGACTAATGCCACAAACGATTAAACAAAACGCAGATGATCGAATGGATAAAGCAATTGGTGCACTAAAACGTGATCTTGGTTCGCTACGTGCAGGGCGTGCTACTCCCGCTTTGCTTGATCGTATTCAAGTTGAATACTATGGTTCGCCAACACCGCTTAGTCAGTTAGCAAACATCAGCACACCAGATACCCGTACTTTGATGATTCAACCTTGGGATAAGACCTCATTGTCTGACATTGAAAGAGCGATATCCAAGTCAGATCTAGGCATAACACCATCAAATGATGGGTCTATGATTCGCTTATCTATTCCTGTTCTTACAGAAGAACGCCGTGTAGATTTGGTTAAGCAAACGAAGAAGTTTGGCGAAGAAGCCAAAGTGGCTGTTCGCAATATTCGTCGTGACGCAAATGATGACGTTAAGAAGATGGAAAAGACCGAAATTTCAGAAGATGAATCTCGTAGACACCAAGAAGATATTCAAAAGATGACGGATAAATATATTGCCGAAGTCGACAAGGTTCTCTTAGCTAAAGAAAAAGAGATCATGGATGTATAATTGACTTGTGGCCCCTCCTATTATGGTGGGGTTTGTCTATTTTTGAAATCCATCTTAATGAGATAGATCGATCAACAGTGGTGAAAATAATGTCTTCAACTTGCAGATAGTGGCTTGGAGGAAATGGAATGATCAAACGAATTCGATCATGGTGGAGGCAAAATGAGAAGCACAACACTGTGGAAATTACTTCGGATAATATTCCCCAGCATGTCGCAATCATTATGGATGGGAATGGACGTTGGGCAAAACGTCTCGGTCTTCCAAGAATTGTTGGACACCAAAGTGGAATGAAAGCTGTTAAACGTGCAACAATAGCTGCAGACGAGCTTGGCATTAAGTTTTTAACGATGTATGCATTTTCAACTGAGAATTGGAAAAGACCTAAAGATGAAGTTGATTTTCTGATGAGACTTCCCCAAGAGTTTTTAGCCATTGAATTAGATGAATTAATTCAAAAGAATGTTCAAATTCGAATGATGGGCGATATAGAAGGTTTGCCTAAACATACATTAGAAGCTATGGAGCAGGCCATACAACTAACTGCTATGAACGATGGTCTTGTTCTTAACTTTGCATTGAATTATGGTGGTCGTAAAGAATTAACCAACTGTATGAGCATGATAGGACAAGAAATTGAAGCAGGTAGATTAAGAGCAGAAGATATTAATACACAATGGGTGGAAGATCATTTGCAATCTAAAGGGTTGCCTGATCCCGATCTATTAATCCGAACTAGCGGTGAGATGCGAGTTAGTAACTTCATGTTGTGGCAGTTGGCATACAGCGAATTATGGTTCACTGATATTTACTGGCCAGAATTCGATAAGAATCATTTACACGATGCAGTGGCTGAATATCAGCGTAGAACACGGCGGTATGGTGGACTGTCATAATATAAGTAGAGGATGAAGACTTTTGAAACAACGACTGATTACCGGAATTATTGCTGGAGTTATCTTCCTAGGGATTTGTATAGTTGGAAATATACCATTTCATCTACTGCTACTTTGTATGTCTTTAATAGGGTATTATGAATTTGTAAAAATGATCAAAGTACCTCCTTTCAGTGCGGTAGCAACACTGGGATTCTTGAGTGTTTCTATCATTATGTTTCCATGGAAGCTATTAGAAATAGCTTATACTCCTCAGTGGGAATTAATCTGGATACTCCTATTATTACTTATGATTATGACCGTATTATCTAAAAATCGTATTGATATTAATCAAATATCTGTACTTCTATTGGGTGTCTTATATATTGGAAGTGGTTTTTACTTCATTGCAGATTCACGTAATGCAGCTGATAACCATGGGTTATTCTGGACCTTTCTACTGCTATTCACGGTATGGGCAAGCGATGCAGGTGCATATTTTGTAGGTAGAAAAATGGGGCGACGTAAACTTTGGCCTTCGATTAGCCCTAACAAGACGGTGGAGGGTGCGCTTGGTGGAATTGTTATTGCAATCTTGGTTGCCATAGGATTCGCGGTTGCATCTGGAGGGATATTAGGTTATGGCAGAGCCATACTTATTGGTCTTACCTGTGCTGTGATCGGACAATTGGGCGATCTTATTCAATCCGCATACAAACGAATATACAATATAAAAGATTCAGGTAAATTATTACCAGGTCATGGTGGAATATTGGATCGCTGTGACAGTTGGATAATTGTGTTCCCTTTCGTACATATCGTGATGCTATTACCTTATTAAGATGAGAGATGGTGCATTATGAAAAAAATTAGTATTTTGGGCTCAACGGGATCCATTGGCACACAAACATTGGACGTTGTATCCGCCCACAGTGATGAATTTCAAGTAGAAGGCCTTGCGGCTGGAACTAATATTGATTTACTAGTTACTCAGGTGCTTCAATACAAACCACGTAAAGTATCTGTTGCGACGAAAGAGCTAGCCGATAGAATTAAGCCACTTATACCTTCGTCCATACAGATTTATTATGGAGAGAGTGGATTGATTGAGGTTGCGGCAGGAACAGATGCAGATACTGTCGTTACAGCTGTAATGGGAAGTGTTGGTCTTCGATCGACGATGGCTGCTATTGAAGCTGGTAAACATATTGGGCTGGCGAATAAAGAGTCATTGGTTACAGCCGGTCATCTTGTTACATCGCTTGCGAGAGAAAAGAATGTGAAAATACTACCTATCGACAGCGAACATTCAGCTATTTTTCAATGTATGAATGGGGAACGCAGAATGGACGTTGCTGGAATAACGATCACTGCCTCTGGAGGTTCCTTTCGTGATTTAACTAGGGAGCAATTGGTGAACGTTACGGTAGAAGATGCCTTGAAACACCCCAATTGGACAATGGGTTCAAAGATTACGATTGATTCTGCGACTATGGTGAATAAAGGTTTGGAAGTGATCGAAGCGCATTGGCTTTTTGATCTGCCTTATGAACAAATTAACGTGCTTCTTCATCCTGAGAGTATTATTCACTCCTACGTTGAATTCTGTGATAGTAGTATAATCGCTCAGTTGGGTAATCCGGATATGCGTGTTCCTATCCAATATGCTTTAACTTATCCTGAACGTTGGACCTCACCAACAGGTCGATTGTCGCTTGCAGAGACAGGTACCCTTCATTTTAAAGAAATGGATTATGTACGATTTCCATGCTTGCGTCTAGCATTTGAATGTGGAAAGATGGGTGGAACAGCAACAACTGCTTTTAATGCAGCGAATGAAATCGCAGTGGCTCGATTCTTAAATCGAGAGATTTCTTTTCTACATATAGAGAAAATCATTGAAAAAGTATTAGAGCAACATCATAATTCAATGAATCCTGATATAGGTTCCATTGAAGAATGTGATCTTCGTTCACGAGAATTAGCATCTGAAATTTAATCCAACGATAACAACATCTGATTATTTATTTGTAAATAATTACTTCGAAAGTGATTCTCTTGTGTTCAGTCTGAGAATAATGATAATCTATAGGGACAAACTTCGATCTTAGACGATATAGGGGGATGAGGCACTTGGAAATGGTTCAGGTTGTTTTTTTGACGGTATTAATGTTTTTTATGATTGTAACAGTACATGAATGGGGTCATTATTATTTCGCCAAACGTGCTGGCATCTTGGTCCGTGAATTTGCTATCGGTTTTGGACCAAAGCTATTTTCTTATAAACGTAATGAAACGCAATTTACGCTTCGTTTGCTACCCTTTGGTGGCTATGCTCGTATGGCTGGAGAAGATCCTGAGCTTGTAGAGATTAAAGTAGGCCAGACGATCGGTGTTCGGACTATGAATAATGAAGTGACAAAGATCTATTTGGATCAATTGGATAATCGGAAGAATATTGTGCGTGGCGAGGTACTATCTATTGATTTAGATGAAGCACTCACATTACAGCTAGATGTGGATGGGGATATTCAGCATTATCAAATACATCCACAGACGATGATGGTGAAAAAGGGACAAGAGATTCAGATTGCTCCTAAAAACCGCCGTTTTGGTAGTAAAACAGTGGGCCAACGTGCATTATCGATTTTCGCTGGACCAGTAATGAACTTTATCCTTGCGTTCATATTATTTGCTATTCATCTCCAAATGGCTGGTATCCCCTTGGACAATCCGACGTACGTTGAAATCGGAAATGTCACTGAAGGTATGCCCGCATCAGAAGCAAATCTGAAAAAGGGGGATATCATTGACTCCATTGATGGTGTAGCTATTGGAGCAGACTATCAGAAGATGATTGACTTAACTGCATCATCTGAAGGTAAATCGATGGAGTGGAGTATACGCCGTGGTGAAGAAACATTTGTTGTATCACTTATTCCTCGTAAAATGGAAGGTCAAGAAGGCGGGAAAATTGGGATCACTCCAATGCTGCCTACGCGATCAGCGTCAATCGGTGAGACGATTACCCACTCAGGAAAAACGATGGTTAGTACGACTGGAATCATCTTTGAAGGGTTCAGTCAATTGATTGCGAAGTTCTCCATGGATGATATTGGTGGGCCTGTGCGTACATTTGAAGTGACAGGACAAATTGCCAAACAAGGAATTGTGCAATTAACGTATTGGGCAGCGATATTAAGTCTATACTTAGGAATCTTTAATCTATTCCCAATTCCAGCACTCGACGGTAGTCGTCTGATATTTCTAGGTGTGGAATGGATTCGTGGTAAACCTATTGATCCGAATCGAGAGGGCATGGTTCATTTCGTAGGATTCGCTATGTTATTTTTACTCATGATCGCTGTTACTTATAATGATATATTAAGGTTGATTAATGGGTGATAAGTATCGCTCATAAACTTGGGTTATGCTTTCGAAGTGAGTTTATTCGAAGTATATCATGAAGTATCGCTCATAAACTTTTAGGAGGATTTTATTTCTTATGTCAAAAGATAAGCAGTTTGTGACTGAAATTACACCACAAGGAGAAGATTTCTCCCGTTGGTATATAGATGTAATTAAAAAAGCAGAATTAATGGATTATTCACCTGTTCGGGGCTGTATTGTATTTCGTCCTGATGGATATGAAATTTGGGAGCATATTCAAGCGGAATTGGATCGAAGATTTAAGGAAACGGGACATCGTAATGCTTATTTTCCACTTTTAATTCCTGAAAGCTTCTTTCAAAAGGAAAAAGATCATATTGAAGGATTTAATCCAGAGTTGCCATGGGTAACTGAAGTGGCTGGTGAAAAGCTGGAAGAGCGTCTTGCAATTCGCCCAACATCTGAAACGATGTTTGGTCATATGTATTCCAAATGGATTCAGTCTTACCGTGACTTGCCTGTGTTGATTAATCAATGGGCAAACGTGGTTCGTTGGGAGAAACGGACATTACCATTTATTAGAACAAGTGAATTTCTATGGCAAGAAGGCCATACTGCCCATGAAACAGAAGTAGAGGCACGCGAAGAAACGATGAGAATGTTAGAAGTGTATCGCTCTTTCCTTGAGGAGTATCTTGCTATCCCAGTTATTACAGGACAGAAGACGCCTTCGGAGCGTTTCGCTGGCGCAGTGGATACTTTCTCTATTGAAGCGATGATGAAGGACGGGAAGGCTGTGCAGGCTGGAACATCTCATTATTTAGGAACGAAATTTGCTGAAGCATTCGAGATACAGTACTTAAGTCGTGAGAATACACAAGAATATGTACACACGACATCTTGGGGAACGACAACTAGATTGATTGGTTGCTTGATAATGGTACATGGAGACGATCGTGGACTTGCCTTACCACCAAAAGTAGCTCCAACGCAAGTGATCATGATTCCAATTGGTCCTGCAAAGACTCGTGATGCCGTTGTTGGACGTACAGACGAATTGTTTGCCGAACTGAAGAAAGCAGGCGTCCGAGTTAAGGTTGATGACCGCAGCGATGTAACTCCTGGCTGGAAGTTCAATGAATATGAAATGCGTGGAGTACCGGTTCGCTTAGAACTTGGTCCTCGAGACATGGAGAATGGGGTTTGCGTACTCGTGTCACGTATAACTGGCGAAAAGAAAATTGTTCGTCAGGATCAATTGGTCGAAGAAGTGCAGTTGATGCTTGAACAAGTACATCAAGAGATGCTGGATAAAGCGAAACAATTCATGGCAGATCATTTCTATTCCGTTGATAGTCTAGACGAAATGAAGATGAGAATGGAAGAGTCGCGTGGCTTCACATTAGCTGGATGGTGCGGTTCTGAACAGTGTGAGAGTCAGGTGAAGGAAGAGACGGGAGCTACAAGCCGTAATATTCCGTTTGATCCTGCTGAGAACAAAGAAACATGTATCGCTTGTGGGAAAGCCGCCAAACATACTGTTGTTTTTGCTAGAGCCTATTAATAGAGAAATAAAAATATATTAACTTAGATGTTAAGTTATCATGCATGAAGAGCTTCTGGCAGGAATGAGTCGATGAGTATAAGGTCGAGTACATTTTTGTAAACAGAGGCTCTTCGTCTATATCGTGTCAAGGATTGGTGGTCAAGGGGGAAGAAACAATGAGTAATGTGGATGAAAAAAGAATGCGGTTTGAGCTACTAATGAAACAAGGTGGAGTCCCAGTCAGTATGCAGGATCCTTATTTCTTGGATGGCTATATAGACAAAGTAGAAATTAAACGCACTCATCAAGAGTGGGTCATTCATATTGTGAAGGATACACTAGTTCCTGGGGAAGTATATCGCACTTTCTGCTTAAAGATCCAAGAAAAGATGCAACATATCGCTAAGATATCATTTGTTTTTAAATATACAGATACCGTTGCTGTTGAAGATATTGTCAATACGTACTGGGGCTTGTTCGTTGAGTGGGTTCACAAAGAGATCCCATCTGTAAATGGCTGGTTAAATCGAGCGGTACATGATATGCATGAAGACCAATTACAATTAACAATGTCTGATGCCACTTCACTAGAACTGGCTAAGAAGAAGCAGATGGATCAAGCGATTACACGCTTCTTTACGACTTATTTCGAAATGCCGCTACGAGTGAAATTAGCGGTTGGAGATACGGGTAAAGAAGCGATTGAAGAGTTTGAACTGAAGAAGATGCAAGAAGAACGTGAAGTTGTACAGCATATGATGAACAGTATTGAAGCGGAGAGCCGTAGCTTTGATGAAAATTCTGATGAAGTTCGTCTTCATATGGGATACGATATTAAAGATCACCCTATTCCTATACAAGATATACAAGACGAAGAAAAGAAAGTGACGATCCAAGGAGCGGTCTTTGGACTAGATAGTAAAGAATTACGTAATGGTATGACGTTGTTCACGTTTAATGTGACAGATTTCGGGGACTCCATGCAATTAAAGATGTTCGCCAAAAATAAAGAGGATGTCAAAGTGTTAAATCAGTTGGAAAATGGGAAATGGGTTAAGGTGCGTGGGCGTATTGAGTTCGATCGATTCATGCCTATTCCTGAATTGATTATGATGCCTTCAGATTTGAATGAAGTACAAGCACCACCCGAACGGAAGGATAACGCTAACTTGAAGCGTGTTGAATTTCATCTACACACAACGATGAGTACGATGGACGCCATCACACCTATCGATAAATATATTAAAACAGCAGCCAAATGGGGACATACCGCGATTGCCATAACAGACCATGGTGGTGTTCAAAGTTATCCTGAAGCTTCTAAATCAGCCAAGAAACATGGTCTGAAGATGATTTATGGAATAGAAGCCAATGTGTTAAATGATGCTATTCCAGTTGTATTAAATGCCCAACCAATAGAGCTTAAAACAGCTACGTATATTGTCTTTGACATCGAGACAACAGGGCTTTCAATTACCCACAGTAACATTACGGAAATTGCTGCTGTCAAAATAAGAGACGGTAAAGAAATAGATCGATATGCGACCTTTGTCAATCCACACGAGAAAATTCCATTTCATATTCAACAACTTACGAATATTACAGATGAAATGGTCAAAGATGCACCAGATCTCGAACCTGTGTTGCAGAAGTTCGTGGAATTCGCGGAAGATGGGATTCTAGTAGCACATAATGCTAGATTTGATATGGGGTTCATCCAAGCTTCTCTCAAAGAATACGGTCAACCTATCATGTCTAATCCTGTACTAGATACATTGGAGTTAGCACGATTGATTTATCCAGCCATGAAGAATCACCGGCTCAATACCATGGCAGATAAATATAAAGTGTTATTGGAGAGTCACCACAGAGCCATCGACGATACAATCGCTTTAGCTGGAATTCTCAATGGGCTTCTTGTGGACACGGAGAAGATGAAGGGAATCACGATGCTAGATCGTCTTAATGATAATGTAGGGAAAGATCTCTCAAATACCCGACCTTTCCATTGTGGGATATATGCGTTGAATATGGTAGGTAAGAAGAATCTTTTCAAATTAGTATCGTTATCCCACACTGAATATTATAAAAAGGTGGCATGTATCCCCAGATCAAAGTTAGAGGAACTACGCGAAGGATTGCTTATTATTTCGGGTTGCGAGAAAGGCGAGTTTTTTGAAGCTGTATTAAATAAGTCTTTAGAAGAAGCAGAAGAGATTGCACAGTTCTACGATATTCTAGAAATTCAACCATTGACCATGTACATGCATTTAGTGGATAAGGGGTTTGTGGCAAGTATCCTTGAGATCAAATCTGCATTAAAGACCGTGTGCGATATTGGAGAGAAGTTGAATAAGCCTGTTATCGCAACGGGTAATGTGCATTATCTGGAACCTAAAGAAAAGCTATTCCGTGATATTGCCATTAATGGAATAACGGGGTTCAGCCCATTAAAAGGCATGAAAAAACCAGATGCTCACTTACGTACAACAGATGAGATGCTTGAGGAATTCGATTTTTTAGGAAAAGGTAAAGCTAATGAAGTGGTTGTTACAAACACCATAGAACTGGCAGAACGATTTGAAAATATAGAATTATTCCCATCGAAACTATTCACACCTATTATGGAAGGTGCTGATGAGGAAATTCGCCAGACTTGTTATGATACAGCGAAGAGTATATATGGCGATGACCTTCCTGATGTTGTAATCAAAAGATTAGAGAAAGAATTAGAGCCTATCATCAAATACGGGTTCTCAGCGAACTATCTAATCTCTGAACGTCTTGTGAAGAAATCCAATAAAGATGGCTATTTGGTGGGATCACGGGGATCTGTTGGTTCATCCGTTGTAGCCACATTTTTAGGAATATCAGAGGTTAATCCTTTACCAGCACATTATGTGTGTAAGAATTCTGACTGTAAGTATAATGAATGGTTCCTGGATGGTAGTATTCCAAGTGGATTCGATCTCCCTGAGAAAGATTGTCCTGATTGTGGGGGGATGTTGAAGGGTGAAGGGCAGGATATCCCGTTTGAGACGTTTCTTGGATTTAAAGGAGACAAAGTACCGGATATAGATCTTAACTTCTCTGGAGAGTACCAAGCCATTGCGCATAACTATACAAAGGAACTATTTGGAGCAGAGAATGTATTTCGTGCGGGGACGATAGGAACCATTGCGGAAAAGACTGCATTTGGTTACACCAAAAAGTATGAAGAAGAGAATCAGAAGAAGTGGCGAGGTGCTGAAATCAGTCGGCTCGCAGCTGGGTTTACTGGTGTGAAAAGGGGAACAGGTCAGCATCCAGGTGGTATTGTGGTCGTTCCAGATTACATGGATGTGGAAGATGTAACACCTATTCAATATCCTGCAGATGATACGAAGGCAGAATGGAAAACAACACATTTCGACTATCATGCATTCGAATCCAACTTATTAAAGCTGGATATACTGGGTCACGATGACCCGACGATGATGCGCATGTTGCAAGATCTAACGGGTGTAGATCCAACAAGTATACCGATGAATGATCCCAAAGTAATGAGTTTATTTCATTCTACAGAAGCGATAGAAGTGACACCGCAGAAGATTCGAACACCTGTAGCGACATATGGCATACCCGAGATGGGAACGAAATTTGTCCGTCAAATGTTGATAGAATCCTTACCGACCTCTTTTGCCGACCTATTGCAAATATCAGGATTATCACATGGAACAGGTGTATGGCTAGGTAACGCACAAGATTTAATTAAGAATGGAACGTGTAACATCAAGACAGTGATTGGTTGTCGTGACGATATCATGCTGTATTTGATCTATAAAGCGGGTATGGATGCCGGATTAGCTTTCACCATTACCGAAAGTGTGCGTAAAGGGAAGGGGCTGTCTCCAGAGTGGATAGAAGAGATGAAGAAGTGTAAAGTGCCCATGTGGTACATCGATTCCTGTCTCAAAATACAATACATGTTCCCGAAGGCACACGCAGCTGCATATGTTATTTCTGCTGTACGTACTGCCTTTTTCAAACTGTATTATCCCATTGCCTTCTATGCAACATACTTTACGGTGAGGGCTGAAGACTTCGATATTGAACTCTGTTGCCAAGGTTATGATGCGATTTACCGTCAGATTGAGGAAATTGAACAAAAAGGATTCCAAGCTACGACAAAAGAAAAAAGTATGTTGGCCATTTATGAGATGGCATTAGAAATGACAGCTCGTGGGTTTACTTTTCAAAGCATTGATATCTATCGTTCTGAAGCAACCAAGTTTATCGTTGACGGTGATTCACTAATTCCACCTTTCTCTGCTCTACCAGGGATCGGAGATAATGCTGCTCGTAATATTGTGTCTGCGCGTGATGGGGTAGAATATTTGTCTATTGAAGATTTCCAACAAAAGTCCAAAGCAAGTAAAACGGCGATTGAGCTTTTAACGCAAATGGGATGTTTCAGAGGATTGCCAGAAAGTAATCAATTGTCGCTATTCTAGTTGTATAAAGGCATCGTGTACCCACTTTAATCAACTGGCAGTCAAGGGCAGATACTTGTCAGTGCTGACAGACTATGTTATAATTTCTAGTAGCAATCATGGAGATAAAACCGTTGTGTAAAGAGTGGGGCAACCCACTCTTTACTCTTTGGTATATAGGATTATGAAAGTCTTGGAGGTTATAGTCTTTGAGCACACCTAAGATAAAAAGTATCGTAGAAGAAATGATCCAACCTATCATGGAAGAACATAACTTCGAACTTGTTGATGTGGAATACGTTAAAGAAGGAAAGAACTGGTTTCTACGTATTTATGTTGACAAAGAAGGCGGTATTGATATTGACGACTGCGGCTTAGTGAGTGAATATCTGAGTATGCAGTTAGATCGCAATGATCCAATTACTGATGTTTATTTCCTGGAAGTATCGTCTCCTGGAGCGGAACGGCCGTTAAAGAAAAGTGCTGATGTTATGAAAGCCGTAGGTAAAGATGTATTTGTTACTGTATACGAAGCACTGGACGGTCTCAAGGAATTTGAAGGCCGCCTTCTTTCGTTTGAGAGCGATGTACTTGTCATTGAAGTAGGTAAAAAGAAACACGAAATTTCGTATGAAAAGGTAGCTAGTGCTAGATTGGCTATTATTTTTTAAAAGTAAGGTTGAGAAAGGGGGAACTAAATCCCAATGAGTATGGATTTTATTGAAGCAATGAACGAACTAGAAAGAGAAAAAGGGATTAGTAAAGACATATTATTCGAGGCAATTGAGGCTGCTTTAATTTCGAGTTATAAGCGTAATTTCAACACAGCTCAGAATGTGCGAGTGGATATGAATCGTAATACGGGAGTTATTAAAGTATATGCTCGGAAGCTTATCGTTGAAGAAGTGTTAGATCCTCGTACAGAGATCTCTCTTCCAGCAGCACGCGAGATTAATCCCCATTTTCAATTGGAGGATATTTCAGAGATTGAAGTTACACCGCGCGACTTCGGACGTATCGCTGCACAAACAGCTAAGCAGGTAGTAACTCAACGTATTCGTGAAGCTGAGCGTGGCTTGATCTATAACGCGTTTGTTGATAAAGAGGAAGATATCGTTACTGGGACGGTTCAACGTCAAGATCCACGAAATGTGTATATTGATCTAGGTAAAGTTGAAGCGCTACTTCCTTTGAATGAACTCATGCCTAACGAAAAGTTCAAGCATGGTGAACGGGTTAAATCATACATTACAAAGGTTGAGAATACGACAAAAGGTCCACAGATCATGTTGTCAAGAACTCATCCTGGTCTACTGAAGAGATTATTTGAATTAGAAGTTCCAGAAATTTTTGACGGTGTTGTAGAGATTCGCTCGGTTGCACGTGAGGCCGGATTCCGTTCAAAGATTGCTGTATATTCTCGTAATGAAGAAGTGGATCCAGTGGGTTCATGTGTTGGACCTAAAGGAATTCGTGTTCAGATGATTGTTGGCGAACTGCGTGGAGAAAAGATTGATATCGTTCGTTATTCCGACAATGTAGAAGAGTATGTTGCAAATGCACTTAGTCCTTCCAAGGTGGTTGAAGTAGAAGTATTTGAAGCAGAGAAGATGGCGCGCGTCATTGTACCAGATTATCAACTATCTCTCGCCATTGGAATCAAGGGCCAGAACGCAAGATTAGCAGCTAAGTTAACCGGATGGAAAATTGACATTAAGAGTGAGACTCAAGCGGAGCAAGAATTCGGGAGAGCGAAGACGTATACGGAAGATATGCCTGAAGATTCTGTCTCCGTCGAATAATTTCCTATAAATAGGACGGAGGGACAATTTGAAGTCAAGAAAAATACCTTTGCGTAAATGCGTCGCCTGTCAGGAAATGATGGGAAAGAAACAACTCATTCGTATTGTGAAAACACCAGAAGATGAAGTGCTTATTGATCTGTCAGGTAAGAAGTCGGGTCGTGGTGCTTATCTTTGCGGTAAGGCTTCGTGTTTTAAGTTGGCACAAAAGAATAAATCCCTAGATCGAGCATTGAAACATCATGTGAAACCTGAGATTTATGAGCAGTTGGCAGATGACTTTGTCAATGTTGAAGAAGAGTTTTTAGGGATGAAGGAGATTTCCAATGATGGATAATACGCTTTCTCGTCTGGGCCTTGCAATGCGTGCAGGCAAGGTGGTCACAGGTGATGAAATCGTGCTCAAAACTATTCGTTCTTCAGAAGCTAAGCTGGTCATCTTAGCTAAAGATGCATCACCAAACACACAAAAAAAGTTCCGTGATAAATGTGGAACATACAAAATCCCTCTGGTGATCGGATATGACCGGGATAGTCTGGGCACAAGTATTGGGAAACCAGAACGTGTTGTGCTGGCAATTACGGATCAAGGATTCGCGAAAATGATCTCTAAATCAATGGAGACTATGACGGAGGTGGAGTATATTGACTAAACAAGAGAATAAGATTGAAAAATTACGTGTATATGAATATGCTAAATCGCTAAACATGAGCAGTAAAGAGATTATTACAATTTTGAAGCGTCTAGAAATCCCTGTCAATAACCATATGAGCGTGATGGAGGGTGAAACTGTCTCGAAGGTAGAGCAGTTTTTTAATAATATTAAGACCAATGCAGCCGTGAAAAGAGAAGGCGGAGACAACCATGCAATGGCAGCAACGTCATCTGTCAAGAAGGATAACGTTGTAGAAAAACCAACCGTAGCTGTAGAAGCTCCTAAAGAGAAAATCGCAGTTGTGGAACCAAGTGACAACAAAAAACAACAGGAAAAGCAGGTAGGTATGAATAATAATACGAAAAACACTAATTCTACTGTAACTTCAAGGCCGCAAAGTAATACATCGACTCCAAGAACTCAAGGCACTTCTAACAGTGCTCCAAGAACACAAGGTACAGCGGCTCCATCAAGACCAGCAACACAACAAAGTGGCCAGGCTGGCAATCGTTCCAATAGTAATAATACTCAAGGTGCTAACAAGAATAGACCAGGCAATAATGGTGCTAAACGCTTTGACGATAATAAAGGTGGCAATTTCCGTAACAATCGTGGTGGCAAGAATAACGGTAGAGGAAAATTCCAACAACCGCCTCGTGAGAAAATTGACAACACACCTAAAAAGATTATTGTTCGTGGTGCAATGACCGTTGGTGAAGCGGCTAAATTGCTTCATAAGGACGCATCCGAAGTCATTAAGAAATTGATCTCTATGGGTGTCATGGCTACAATTAATCAAGAGTTAGATATTGAGACTGTACTTCTACTAGCTGCTGAGTTCGGTGTAGAGGTTGAAGTGAAAATTACAGTTGAAGATGATCGTTTTGAGACTGTTGAAGAAGTGGATGAAGACGCAGATTTGAAGAGCCGTCCTCCTGTAGTGACAATCATGGGACACGTTGACCATGGTAAGACAACATTGTTAGATGCCATTCGTTCTGCGAATGTATCCAGTGGTGAAGCAGGCGGAATTACGCAACATATTGGTGCATATCAAGTTGAGATTAATAAGAAGAAGATTACATTCCTAGATACGCCAGGTCACGAAGCGTTTACCGCTATGCGTGCTCGTGGATCACAAATCACGGATATTGCAATTATTGTTGTTGCTGCCGATGATGGTGTTATGCCACAAACGGTTGAGGCAATTAATCATGCCAAAGCAGCAGAACTTCCTATTATTGTAGCTGTCAACAAAATTGATAAGCCTGGATCTGATCCTGAAAAGGTGAAGCAAGAATTGACTGAGTATGGTCTGGTTCCAGAAGAATGGGGCGGAGATACAATCTTTGCTAATGTATCTGCCAAGCAAAAGCTAGGTCTTGAAGAGTTGCTTGAAATGATTCTTCTCGTTGCAGAAATGAATGAATATAAAGCTAACCCAAATAAACGTGCTCGTGCAGTTGTTATTGAAGCTGAGCTAGACAAAGGCCGTGGCCCAGTAGCACGAGTATTAGTGCAACATGGAACACTTCGAGTTGGAGATGCCTTCGTAGCAGGTAACTGCTTCGGTCGTATTCGTGCAATGGTGAATGATAAAGGTCGCCGTGTAAAAGAAGCGGGTCCATCAACACCAATTGAAATCACTGGATTAACTGAAGTTCCTAGAGCTGGTGATCCATTCATGGTGTTTGAAGATGAGCGTAAAGCACGTTCAATCGCTGATAAGCGTTTCATTACTCAACGTCAAAGTGAAATGAGTAGCAACGTACGTGTCACTTTGGATGATTTGTTCCAGCATATTAAAGATGGTGAGATCAAAGGTCTTAATGTCATCATCAAAGGTGATGTTCAGGGTACGGTTGAAGCGCTGAAGAGTTCACTTGAGAAGATTGAAGTAGAGGGTGTTCGAGTTAAGATTATTCATAGTGGTGCAGGTGCCATTACTGAATCAGATATTATTCTAGCAGCAGCGTCAAGTGCTATAGTCATTGGATATAATGTGCGTCCAGACAATCAAGCAGCTGCAAGAGCTGAAGAAGAAAAGGTTGATATTCGATTGCATCGCGTCATCTACAAAGTGATCGAAGAGATTGAGCAAGCGATGAAGGGAATGCTTGATCCGATATTCAAAGAAAAAGTTATCGGTCATGCTGAAATACGTAACGTATTCTCCATCGGTAAAGTTGGTACGATCGCGGGTAGTATGGTGACATCAGGTAAAATGGTTCGTAATGCGGAGATACGTCTCATTCGTAATAGTATTGTGATTCATGAAGGTAAGCTTGATACCTTGAAGAGATTTAAAGACGATGCCAAAGAAGTAGCACAAGGGTATGAATGTGGGATTACTTTGGAAGGCTATAGTGATGTCAAAGAAGGCGACATCATCGAAGCATTCGTTATGGAATCGGTGGAGCGCAAGTAGAGAGGTGATTACACATGGCTAAAATTCGTGTTGGACGTGTTGGAGAGCAAATCAAGAAAGAATTGAGTGTGCTGATCCAAAGGGAGCTCAAGGATCCTCGGATTGGATTCGTTACCGTCACAGGTGTCGATGTTCCGAATGACCTTGCACAAGCAAAGGTATACCTAAGTGTTCTTGGGGATGAAGAACAAAAGAAGAATACGCTACTTGCTCTTGATAAGGCAAATGGATTCCTTCGTTCAGAATTAGGAAAAAGGATTCGTCTACGGCATACGCCGGAACTTATATTTAAGTTTGATGAGTCTATTGCATATGGAAGTCATATAGAGAAGTTGTTAGGCGAACTTGATAAGAACCAATAAACCTAATAGAGGTTTAGAAGGAGACGACAATGCAGACCTATGAACAATCGCTTGATAGTGCAAAAGAGTATTTGCTCAAGCATGATGATTATCTTGTAGTGTCGCATGTTCAGCCAGACGGAGATGCAGTCAGTTCCACGGTCGTTGTGGGCTGGCTTCTCTCATGTTTAGGGAAGAAATTCACGTTGGTGAATGAGGGATCTATTCCACATCGCATGGAGTTTCTCATGTTAAGTGATACTATACTTGATATGGGTATTAACCCTCCTAGCAGAGTATTTCAGCATGTCATTTGTGTGGACTGTGCTGATTTTATGCGTGTTGGATTAACCAAACAGTTCTTTGCTGAGGATGCATTAATTCTAAATATAGATCATCATCCAACCAATGACGGTTACGGAGCTGTGAATCTTATCAAATCGGATGCAGCCGCCACAGCAGAAATACTCTATGATTTAGTAGGGAAGTTCTCCATTGAGTGGACAGAAGCAGCTGCTACAGCTGTATATACAGGCTTACTAACAGACACGGGAGGATTTAGGTATTCCAATACGACTCCCAAGGTAATGCGTGTTGTTTCTGAACTACTTACTTACGGTGTTGATGGCCCATGGTTGTCTGAGAAGCTATTAGAAGAAATGACACCTTCTCAGATGAGAATATTGATCAAAGCATTAAGTACGTTAGAAATGTCTTCTGATGGTCTAATAAGTTGGGTTCACATTACATCTGAATCAATGAAGGAATGTGGAGCAATTAATGAGGATTTGGAAGGGATTGTGAACTTTCCTCGGAATATACAAGGTGTAGAAGTGGGGATTCTATTTAAAGTAATTGATGACACTGCCGTGAAAGTAAGCCTACGTTCTTCCGGTAAAGTCGATGTTGCAGCATTGGCACAACAATTCGGTGGTGGAGGACATATGCGAGCAGCAGGTTGTCGAATAGAAGGAACGCTAGATGAGATTGTTCCTAATGTGCTAGAACAGGTGAGGCAATTATTATGAGCGATTTAGAAGGAATACTTGCGGTCTATAAACCAGCAGGATTCACATCACATGATGTTGTTGCAAAAGTCCGTGGCATTCTTCGGATGAAACGGATTGGACATACAGGAACTCTTGATCCACAGGTTACGGGCGTACTGCCATTGTGCTTGGGCCGTGCTACGCGAGTAGTTGAATATATGCAAGAACTACCGAAGGAGTACTATGCTACAATGCGTCTGGGAGTTGCAACGGACACGGAAGACTTGAGCGGAGAAATTATAGAGCAAGTGGATTGTGTCCATGTTACTGAGGAAGAAATTCAGAGTGTACTGAATACTTTTCAAGGTGTAATCTCACAAATACCACCTATGTACTCTGCTGTTAAGGTGGATGGTAAACGTTTATATGAATTAGCAAGGGCAGGTAAAATAGTCGAGCGGAAAAGTCGTGAAGTCACCATTTATGAGATAGAAATGGTGGGGATTACTTGGAATGAATCTTATCCTGAAATCACCTTTCGGGCTTTGTGTTCAAAAGGAACTTATATCCGTACACTATGCGTTGATATTGGACGAGCATTAGGAGTTCCATCTGTTATGGCGAAGCTTGAGCGGACCAAATCAGCTGGAATTGAAGCACAACATTGCTTGAGCTTTGCTGATATTGAGCGTTATAGAGACGAAGGAACATTAGAATCGTATTTGATTCCTGTAGATGAGTCGATACCTCATATATCTGCACATACGGTATCTGAGGACAAAACCGTTGCTGCGATCCAAGGTCAAAGGCTTTCTTATAAATCAGTAAGTCCTGAAGTAACTAACGATGAACCTATACGACTATACGATTCAGAGAAACGCTTTATAGGAATATTCCAACGCCAAAAAGAAACAGGGGCCATTGCGCCCATAAAAGTATTCTTGCAACAATAATGATTCTGATGATGTATTACAGAGAATCAAGTTATCTAAAGGAATTGCAGGTGAGCATACAATGAAGACGGTTATGTTATCTTATCCCCTGACACCTGAAATGCTTAGTGATAGTCAACCTCCTCAAGTTATAGCTATAGGTCAATTTGATGGGATTCACTTGGGGCATGTCAGTGTGATTTCTTCCGCGATCGATATTGCGAAAGAAAAAAGAATCCCATCGGCTGTAGTTACCTTTAATCCCCATCCGAAAGACGTAATGGGTAAAGGCAACTATGATGGGTATTTAACTCCACTTCAAGATAAACAGGCATTGCTTGAGGAACTAGGAATTGACACGCTTTATGTTGCTCAATTTAATGAAGAATTTTCTAGAGTTAGCCCTCAGGATTTCTTCTCTGGTGTATTACTCCCCTTAAATATCGATACCGTGGTGGTTGGGTTTGATTTCCGCTTTGGTTATCAAGGAGCAGGGGATGTTGAGATGCTTCGTGAAATGGGACAAGGTGTGATCAATGTTGAGATTACGCCACCTTTTCTATTAGATGGTCAAAAGGTTAGTAGCTCTATCATCCGAAAGGCGCTTCAGATAGGTGACTTAGCCTTAGCGAACAAATCATTTGGACATCCTTATCAGTTGAAAGGTATTGTGGTAGATGGTGAGAAGCGGGGGCGTACCATTGGCTTCCCTACGGCAAATCTCAAACTAGATGATCGATATGTTGTTCCTGCTAAAGGTGTATATGCTATTCGTACATTTTATGATGGGAAATGGATACCAGGAGTTATGAATATAGGTGTGAAACCAACATTCCAAGACGGAATAGTAGCCCCAAGTTATGAAGCACATCTATTTCATTTCAATCAAAATATATATGGTGAACATTTAACGATAGAGCTTGTACATTTCTTGCGAGAAGAGCGACGTTTCGCATCCATTGAGCAATTGATTGCTCAGATTGGGACAGATGCTCAGTTAGCAGAGGAGCTATTGAAGTCATAGGACAAGTTCGTCTTAGAATATTTACATTCTATATATAACTATGTTATACTGAGAAACGTCATTGGAGACAAAGACAAGATAACCTTAGCTTGGTTATTCGATCTCACCAACGGTAACGAGGCTAATGGCGATTATAATTGAAGGAGGTGAATAGGATGGCATTAACACAAGAGCGTAAGCACGAATTGATCGCTGAACACAAAACACATGATTCTGATACTGGATCACCAGAGGTACAGATCGCTATCCTTACGGAGAACATTACGAATCTGATTAGCCATTTCCAAACACACAAGAAGGATCATCATTCTCGTCGTGGATTGTTGAAGATGGTTGGACAACGTCGTAAGTTGTTGAAATACTTGAAGAACAAAGATGTTAGACGTTATAGTACGTTGATTGAGAGACTCGGATTGCGTCGTTAATAATCCAATAGCTTTAACAAATGCAGCCTGGTTGTCCACCGTATGTCCTTTTAGGAGTGACAGCGTGGGGCAATTGGGTTTCTTTTTACAATAAAGTAATATTAAAAGGAGGGATTTCATGGAAAAACGCGTTGAAATGCAATTGGGTGGAAGAACCCTTATTTTAGAAACTGGTCGTTTCGCTAAGCAAGCGAATGCCGCAGTCATGGTTCATTATGGAGATACAGTTGTTCTATGTACAGTAACTGCATCTAACGGACCCAAAGATTTAGACTTTTTTCCACTCACAGTAAACTATGAGGAAAGAATGTATGCAGCAGGTAAAATCCCTGGTGGATTTATTAAGCGTGAAGGTAGACCGAGCGAAAAAGCAATTCTTTCTAGCCGTCTAACGGACCGACCTATTCGTCCATTATTCCCAGAGGGATTCCGAAACGATGTTCAAGTAGCAAATATTGTAATGAGCGTAGACAATGATTGCGCACCTGACATTGCTGCGATGATTGGTACTTCTGCGGCATTAAGTATTTCTGATGTTCCATTTAGCGGTCCTATTGGTGCTGTAGCTGTGGGTCGTAAGGATGGACAGTTCATCATCAATCCGAACATGGAAGATCAAGAGACAAGTGATCTTTACCTGGTAGTTGCTGGAACCAAAGATGCCATTATGATGGTTGAAGCAGAAGGTAATGAAATGCCAGAAGAGATTATGCTTGAAGCCATCATGTTTGGACATGATGAGATCAAGAACATTGTAGCAACCATTGAAGAATTGGTATCCCAAGTTGGCAAACCTAAGATGGCTGTTAAACTTCATGAAGTGGATGCTAACGTGAACGTTGCTGTTCGTGAATTTGCAGAAGTCCAATTGAAGGACGCTGTGAAAGTTTCGGAGAAGCACGCACGTCAAGATGCAATTGATCTTATTAATGAGTCGACGGTAACTTTGTTCGAACAAAAGTACATAGAGACTCCTGAACTTATGAAAGATGTTAAGGAAGTATTACATGATATAGTGAAAGAAGAAGTAAGACGCTTGATTACACATGACAAAGTTCGCCCAGATGGACGAAAGTTGGACGAGATTCGTCCAATAGAATGTGATACTGGTATCTTACCTCGAACACATGGTACGGGCTTATTCACACGTGGACAGACACAAGCATTAAGTGTATGTACTTTAGGTGCACTAGGTGACGTCCAGATTCTTGATGGTATTGATCCAACAGATTCGAAACGCTTCATGCATCATTATAATTTCCCACCATTCAGCGTAGGTGAGGCACGTCCATTACGTCCGCCAGGTCGTCGTGAAATCGGACATGGAGCACTTGGAGAAAGAGCAATGGCTAAGGTACTTCCTTCTGAGGTTGACTTCCCTTATGCAATTCGTCTTGTATCTGAAGTGTTAGAATCCAATGGATCATCTTCACAAGCTAGTATCTGTGCAGGAATTCTTGCTATGATGGATGCGGGAGTACCGATAAAGGCTCCAGTAGCAGGTGTAGCTATGGGACTTATTAAAGACGGAGAACATGTGTCGATCTTGACAGATATTCAAGGTATGGAAGATCATCTTGGAGATATGGACTTTAAAGTTGCGGGAACAGCTGCAGGTATTACGGCGATACAGATGGATATTAAGATCGATGGAATTAGTCGTAAGATTCTACAGGATGCTTTAGCTCAAGCTAAAGAAGGACGAATGTTCATCTTAGGCAAAATGAACGAAGCTATTTCTTCCCCTAGAGCATCATTATCAGCATATGCACCTAAGATTATGACGCTAAATATTAATCCTGATCGTATTCGCGATGTGATTGGTGCGGGTGGTAAAGTCATCAACAAGATTATTGAAGATACAGGGGTTAAGATTGATATCGAACAAGATGAACGTGTATTCATTGCTTCAACAAATGAAGAAATGAACCAGAAGGCACGTGCTATTATTGAAGGTATCGTTCGTGTAGTTGAAGTGGGCGAGATCTTTGTAGGTACTGTGAAGCGCATTGAGAAATTTGGTGCCTTTGTAGAGATTCTTCCGAATAAAGATGGTTTGGTTCATATTTCACAGCTATCCAATGATAGAGTTGCCAAAGTAGAAGATGTGATCGCTATTGGAGATTCAATCACCGTGAAAGTAACAGAGATTGACCAACAAGGACGTATTAATTTATCTCGAAAAGCTACTTTGAGCGTATAATATAGAGGCGTTTGTTCAAGAAATGAATAATGCTTCATTGGAAAAGAGACAGAATGCTTTAATTTCTGGCTCTTTTTTTAATGACATCCAGTTCATCTCCTTATTCATATTCCATATATAGATCACATATGATGGGACAAAGGTAATAAGGAGATGAAATAATTCATGAATACGAGAAAGTTTGCTGTTTTACTCGCATGTTTTACGGTCGTGTTGGGTATCGGTCAATCCAGTAGCATAAAGGAGTTTATTGGAGTGGGTCAAAACAAACCCTTCTCGTCAGAAGTATTACTAGGGGTAGATAAGATCCCTGATCAGGATCTCTTATATAAGGAGATAAAGGACGAGGCTGTTAAGACTAGAATTGAACCGATAGATGCCAAGATTGATCGGATATGGAAGGCAATCCCAGGTTACAATGGGTTAGAAATCAATATAGATGAAACATATAAACAAGCTAAATCACAAGGAAAATTAAAATCAATTACATATATATATCGCCAATTACCCCCTAAGGTAGATCTGTCAGATCTTGGGCTTCAACCCATCTATCGTGGTAACCCCAACAAACCGTTGGTTTCTTTTATGATCAACGTCGCTTGGGGTAATGAATACGTTACGTCGATGCTTAATACATTAGATCAAGAAAAGGTTAAGGCTACTTTCTTTTTTGATGGTAAGTGGCTGAACAGCAACATGGAGATGGCTAAAGAGATCCAAAAGAGGGGTCACGAATTATCCAATCATGCGTACTCGCATCTTAATATGAGTGAGTTAAGAGAAGAGAAGGCTAGAAGTGAAATAAGTAGAACACAGACTCTACTGAAAGAGCGATTGGGTGTGGAACCTAAATGGTTTGCGCCACCATCGGGCGACTTCGATAGTGATACTGTTAGAATTGCAAAAGAAGAAGGAATGCATACGGTACTATGGACATTAGATACGGTGGATTGGAAGCATCCATCTGCGGAGTCTATCATAAATAAAATAGCTACTAAAGTTGAACCTGGATTTCTTATATTGATGCACCCCACTTCATCTTCTTCTGATGCGCTAAAAGGGATGATTCATGCGATCAGAGCGAAGGGCTTAGATCTAGGTACGGTAAGTGAGACCTTATCTACAACGCATATTATTCCAACGAAAGTTGAGTGAAGTTGATTTCTTTGGTAGGATAAGGAATGGATTATATTGTTGTGATTTCAGTGTTACATAATAGGGGGCCATTGTATGGAAAAAATAATGCTAAGTAACGGCCTAAGAGTAGTTATGGAAAAGATTCCAACTTGCCGTTCTGTTTCTTTCGGGATTTGGGTGAAAACGGGTTCGAGGTATGAGAATGTCCAAAATAATGGAGTTTCTCACTTCATTGAGCATATGCTTTTTAAGGGTACAGAACGTTTCGATGCCAAAGATATCGCTGAACAATTCGATGCCATTGGAGGCAATCTGAATGCGTTCACGTCGAAAGAATATACATGTTATTATGCTAAGGTGCTGGATGAGCATCTACCTATTGCAGTTGATGTGTTAGCAGATATGTTCTTTAGATCAAATATGGATGATGGTGAATTATCGAAGGAGAAGAATGTTATTCTCGAAGAAATCTCGATGTATGAGGATACACCAGATGATATCGTCCATGATTTAATGGCAAAAGCGGTTTATGGTGATCATCCACTAGCCTATCCGATCTTGGGTACACAAGTGCAATTGGAAGAAATGAAGGCGAAAGACCTCAAGGCATATATGTCAGAACACTATACAGTCGAGAATACGGTTATAAGTGTTGTTGGTAATCTTGATGATCACTTAGTAGAATTATTGGAAAAACATTTCGGTGAGTTTAACAATCATGGAAGTGAAAGTAATATCACAGTACCTAAGTTTCATAGTGAGGTCCTATTCCATAAGAAGAAGACAGAACAAAATCATATATGCTTATCTTTTCCAGGTTGTTCGATTGAGGACCCAAGACAATATGCTATGGTGTTGCTAAACAATGCTATTGGTGGTGGGATGAGTTCCCGCCTATTTCAAGAAATTCGTGAAAATCGTGGATTAGCCTACGCTGTATATTCGTACCATAGTTCTCATGCAGATAATGGTTTGTTTACTATATATGCGGGTACTGCGCCTAAACAAACCAATGAAGTCATGGAGATCACGAAGGAAATGCTATTTGAACTTGCCACGAAGGGATTATCTGCGGATGAATTGCGAAAAGGTAAAGAGCAATTGAAAGGCAGTCTGATACTCAGTCTAGAAGGGACTGGCAGCCAAATGAATCGTTTAGGTAAAAATGAATTGATGCTAGGTAGACACTATTCATTAGATGAAATGATCACAAATATAGATAATATCTCTATGGATGATGTGGATTCTGTTCTTGATCTGATGTTTAGCGAGGCATTCTCAACCGCTATGGTCGGGACTTCGAATAAAAGTATATTGGGAATAAGGGGTGATGATTTTGTTACATTACGTTCAAATTAATAGGTTATCAGGAAATGAAGATATCAAGCTTCCAGAGAAGATGTCCCGTCTTGCTTCTGGATATGATTTATACGCAGCCGTTGTGGAAGAGATTATTCTGCAACCTGGCGAACGAAAGCTAATTCCAACGGGATATGCCATTGCTATGCCGGAAGGATTAGAAGCGCAAATACGTCCTCGTAGTGGGCTTGCATTTAAACACGGAATAACGTGTCTTAACACACCCGGAACGATTGATGCAGACTATCGAGGGGAAGTTAAAGTTCTGTTGATTAATCTGGGTTCTGAGCCATTTACGATCGTGAGGAATGAAAGGATTGCTCAAATAGTATTCCAAATCGTGCCTGAAGTGGAATGGGAAATCGTGAATGAGCTTTCTGAGACTGTGCGTGGTGCTGGTGGCTTTGGTCATACAGGTAAATAATCTTGATGGGGTTTATGAATGCCGGAATAGGGCATTCATAAACTCTTTTTTTTGTTCAACATCCTTCACCCCTGTTTAGGCTGTCGCATATCATGCGATATAGTACTTGGAATTGTGAAAGGAGATACATTCTGATGCTAACTGGCGTAAGAATTGTGTTCATAGGTGGGGATGCTAGACAGATCGAAGTGATTCGGGCATGTTCTCATAAAGATGCAATCGTCACTATGGTTGGGTTCGATGAGCTTACAGATCAGTTAGGTGACATGACTAGAGTAGAGCTTACAACTGGGTTATTAGAACAAGCGGATATATTAGTATTACCTGTCATTGGCTGTAACAACGAAGGTGAAATTGCAACGGTATTCTCCTCACAACCATTACAACTACTAGAGGAACATTTCGAAGCGTTACCACAACATTGCATGGTATTTACAGGAATTGCGAAGTCCTATTTAAGAGAAATGTGCGCTACACATGAACTCCGGCTTGTTGAGCTACTGGAGCGGGATGATGTAGCAATCTATAATTCAATACCTACAGCAGAAGGCGCCATAATGATGGCTATACAGCAGACAGATTTCACGATACATGGTTCGAAATGTATGGTCTTAGGCATGGGTAGAACTGGGTTTACATTAGCCAAAAGCTTGCAAGGATTGGGAGCGAAGATAACGATGGGCGTACGATCTGAAGTGCACTTTGCTAGGGCGATCGAAATGGGCTGGGAGCCTTTTGTGACAAGGGATTTGGGCCTTAAAGTATCTGATATCAACTTGCTTTTTAATACGATACCGACTATGATGGTCACAGCACAAATCCTGTCCCAAATACCCCCAAATGCAGTTATTATTGACCTTGCTTCAGCCCCGGGTGGCTGTGATTTCCGGTTTGCGGAAAAGCGAGGCATTAAGGCACTGCTTGCTCCTGGTCTACCAGGCATCGTTGCTCCTAAGACGGCTGGCAATATCATTGCAAATGCATTGATACAGTTGATCTCAGATGAGATCAAGATTCGGGGGGATGAGAAATGAAGTGGCAGGGTAAGACGGTAGGGTATGCGATAACGGGCTCTCATTGTACGTTAGAAGAAGTAATGCCACAAGTATTGCGCTTTGTTCAAGAAGGTGCAAATGTGGTGCCAATTGTCTCAAACACGGTGCAAAATACGGATACGCGTTTTGGATCCTCACAAAATTGGTTGAAACAGTTGAAAGATATTACAGGGAATGATATTATTTCTACAATTGTTGGAGCTGAGCCTCTGGGTCCATCTAAATTATTAGATGTACTCGTTATTGGGCCTTGTACTGGAACCACAACAAGTAAATTAGCGAATGCGATGACGGATACGCCAGTCTTAATGGCAGCGAAAGCCCAGATGCGCAACGGGCGTCCATTAGTGATTGCTATTTCGACAAATGACGGATTAGGTCTGAACGCAGCAAATATTGCGAAGCTGATGGTAACGAAGAATATTTATTTTGTACCGTATGGTCAGGATAATCCTCAGCAGAAGCCTAACTCTCTCGTTGCCAAGATGGAACTTATTCCAGAGACGTGTTACGCGGCACTTAGTGGGACACAGATACAGCCCATGATCATTGAACGGTTTCATTCAGCGTAGGAACTTATATTTATATTAGATATGTTATAATTAGTTAAGGGGAGATACAGCAAATGAGCAATCAGAAATTTAATGTCGCTGTTCTAGGAGCTACAGGAGCAGTTGGTGAACAAATCATCGCATTATTGGAGAAACGTGATTTTCCAATATCTAAGTTGAAACTATTGTCTTCTGCACGTTCTGCAGGTACCGTCATTAAGTTTAAGGGTCAAGATGTAATAGTAGAAGAAGCTACTCCTGACAGTTTTGAAGGCATAAATATTGCTTTGTTTAGTGCTGGTGGAGATATCAGTAAGCAGTTCGCTCCACACGCTATTCGTCATGGTGCTATATGTATTGATAATACAAATGCCTATAGAATGGATCCAAGCACGCCACTTGTTGTTCCTGAAGTGAATGCAGAGAAGATCAATGAGCATAATGGTCTTATAGCGAATCCGAATTGTTCTACCATCCAAATGGTTGCTGCATTGAAGCCATTACAAGATACTTATGGTATCTCACGTGTCATTGTTTCAACGTATCAGGCAGTTTCTGGTGCAGGAAGCAAAGCTATTGATGAGCTGCTTCGTCAAAGTAAGGAAGTGCTTGATGGTCACCAAGTAGAGCCAGAGATCCTTCCTGTAGGCTCCCTTCCAATTAAACATCAGATTGCATTCAATGTAATCCCTCAGATTGATAAATTTGAAGAGAATGGATTTACCCTTGAAGAAATGAAAATGATGAATGAAACAAAAAAAATAATGGGTGATGAATCGATCTCGGTAACAGCAACTTGTGTTCGAGTTCCTGTAATTTATGGTCATTCTGAATCTGTATATGTAGAATTGAAAAAAGACTACAATCTAGATGAAGTAAGAACATTGCTTGAAAACGCTCCAGGGATTACAGTGATTGACGATCCATCTACGCAAGCTTATCCGCTAGCTACGGATTCAACGGGCAAACCTGATATCTTTGTTGGGCGTCTGCGTAGAGACTTTGGGCATGAGCGTGGATTAAATCTATGGATTGTTTCTGATAACCTCATTAAAGGCGCAGCTTGGAATGCAGTACAAATTGCTGAGATAGTTGCATCTAATCTTTCCGAGCACGAATAGGGTTATATTATTTGGAGGAATAGAAATGCGGACTTTAGTACAGAAATTCGGTGGTACTTCATTATCCTCTCAACAAGCTAGGGATCATGTTATTGCACATATTAGACGGGAATTGGATGCGAATTATAATATCGTAGTTGTTGTTTCCGCTATGGGTCGGCGTGGCGAACCCTATGCTACCGATACATTACTTGAATGGATTGCTCAGAATGGTAATGCGTTACCCGCCCGTGAAAAAGATATGATATTATCTTGTGGTGAAATCATATCTGCAACGACCTTATGTAGCTTATTAGAGAGTAATGGTATTGCATCTACAGTTCTTACAGGAGCTCAAGCAGGGTTCGAAACGGATGATCACTTTGGTGACGCACGTATTCTAAAAGTAGAACCTATACGAATCATAGAGGAATTGAAGAAGAATAAAGTTGTGATTGTAACTGGATTTCAAGGTCAGACCGATGCTGGAGATATCACTACCCTAGGAAGAGGTGGTAGTGATACTACAGCGACAGCATTGGGTGTCGCCCTTCGAGCTGAAATGGTTGATATATACACCGATGTGAATGGTGTGTTGACTGCAGACCCAAGAATAGTAGAAGATGCTAGACCTATATCACATGTGAGTTATAATGAAATATGTAATATGGCACATCAAGGTGCGAAGGTCATTCATCCTCGTGCGGTAGAAATTGCTATGCAAGCACAAATCCCAATACGCATACGCTCCACCTTCTCTGAGGACGAAGGGACATTAGTTACGAATCCGGAAGGATTCAGAGATGTCCAAGCAGGCGTTGTAGATCGTTTCGTCACTGGTATTGCTTACGTTAGTAATGTTACCCAGATCACTGTAGATTGCTGTGATGAATCTAGCAACCTACAGTTAAAGGTATTTAAAGCAATGGCAGAGAATTCAATAAGCGTTGATTTCATCAACGTTACAACCACTGGGGCAGTATATACTGTGTTCGATCAGCAATCTGAAAAGGCACTTTCAATCCTACAACAATTGGGAATGAAACCAAAGAGCATTGCAGGATGCGCAAAGGTATCTATCATCGGTGGTGGTATTAATGGCGTACCTGGTATAATGGCGCGAATCGTTGAATCATTAAGCGAACAACATATACAAATTCTGCAATCAGCGGATTCGAATACGACCATTTGGGTACTCGTTAAAAAGGAAGATATGGTGCAATCTTTACGTTCGCTTCATAGTACTTTTGAGTTGAATAGATAAATTGTAATAATATATGTTTTACTTACGAAGCTAATTCCGAGGAAACTAGGTCTATGCTTACGAAGAAAGTTTTCTGCGGAAAATTATTAGGAGGATCTTTATGAGCTTTGGAAGATTAATGACAGCAATGGTAACCCCGTTTGATGACCGTGGTCAGATTAACTGGGATGAAACTTCCAGACTAATTGATTATTTAATTCATGAACAAAAGACGGATTCATTGATTATCGCTGGTACTACAGGAGAATCTCCAACATTGACTGATGATGAGAAGCTTGAATTATTCCGATTTGCTGTGAAGAAAGCAAATGGTCGTTGTAAGATCATTGCAGGTACAGGTTGCAATAATACAACTCATTCCATCCATATGTCACAAGAAGCAGAGAAGCTTGGCGTTGATGGACTGTTACTAGTGGTTCCTTATTATAATAGACCTAGTCAAGAAGGTTTATTCCGTCATTTTGAAGCAATTGCTAACAGTACAGAACTACCTGTTATTCTTTATAATGTTCCAAGCCGTACTGTAGTCAGTCTTACGCCTCATACAACGTTACGATTAGCACAGATTCCCAACATTGTAGCAACGAAGGAATGTGCATCACTGGACTATGTTACACAGATCTCATCGGCAGCACCAGAAGCATTTAAGGTGTATACAGGAGATGACTCATGTGCGTTACCCGCACTTGCTGTGGGAGCTTACGGTGTCATAAGTGTTGCATCACATATTGTTGGTTCGATTATGAAGGACATGATTCAGAGCTTTCTTGATGGTAATGTGCAACAGGCCACACGACTTCATCAACAACTTTACCCTATCTTTAAGGGGATGTTCGATTGCCCTGAACCTTTACCGAATCCTGCTGCTGTGAAGTACGCTCTTCAATTAGTTGGATACCATGTAGGCGAACCGCGCCTTCCTATTCTTCCACCTAATGAGGATGAGGTAGCCTATATTAAACAACTTGTAGCTTCATTATAATTTCAAATGTTTCAGTC
Organism: Paenibacillus sp. CMAA1364; assembly: GCF_054373195.1. Taxonomy (NCBI): domain Bacteria; kingdom Bacillati; phylum Bacillota; class Bacilli; order Caryophanales; family Paenibacillaceae; genus Paenibacillus; species Paenibacillus sp. CMAA1364. Next base: position 116,401 of record NZ_JBITNB010000003.1, read on the forward strand.
TCACATGAATGGGCTTCTACCTTATGAAGCTCATTTTTTTTGGAGAAATAGGCATACTTTATAGGATAGCTTAATAGTTAACAGGATCATGACTTGTTTTTTCGCTTTTTAATCATGTATAATGAAAATAAGTGACTGGGTGCGGTATGTTTTAAAATATAAATTAAATAATGGTGCACGTCCAATGCCATACAAGGAGGGTAAGATTCAAGTGTCTAAGAAATTAAATAACGATAAACTGACGATATTTGCTTTGGGCGGTGTTGGTGAAATCGGAAAGAATATGTATGTTGTACAATATGCAAATGACATTATTGTAGTTGATTCTGGATTGAAGTTTCCAGAAGAGGATATGCTCGGGATTGATATCGTTATTCCCGATATTTCTTACTTAACAGAGAACCGTGATAAAGTAAGAGGCATTCTGCTGACGCATGGTCACGAAGATCATATAGGTGGATTGCCATACGTGTTGAAGCATTTAAATGTTCCCGTATACGGAACCAAGCTCACACTAGGACTTGTTGAGAATAAATTAAAAGAAGCGAATCTGCTAGGTGAAACGAAGCGTATTCTTATTGATGAAGATTCCGTAGTTCAGATCGGTACAACGATGAAAGCTACGTTCTTCAATACAAATCATAGTATCCCAGATTCCGTTGGTATTTGCATTGCAACACCAGAAGGTAATGTAGTTCATACCGGAGACTTTAAATTTGATCATACTCCTGTAAACGGACAATTTGCTAATCTTCAGCGTATGGCCGCTATTGGACAAGAGGGTGTACTTGCACTTCTATCAGATAGTACTAATGCTGAGAAGCCTGGGTTTACACCATCTGAACGCAATGTTGGTATAGTCCTTGAGGATATATTCCGTAAAGCTTCACAACGTGTTGTTATTGCTACATTTGCATCGAATGTACATCGTATTCAACAGGTCGTGAATGCAGCAGAAGCAACGGGTCGCAAAATAACTGTCATTGGTCGTAGCATGGTGAATGTGGTTTCGATCGCTTCAGACCTTGGTCATTTAATTATTCCAGAAGGAATGCTTATTGAACCAGAAGAAGTGAATAAGATGGCGGCAGATCGTGTTGTTATTTTATGTACAGGTAGTCAAGGTGAACCGATGTCAGCTCTTACAAGAATGGCTCGTTCTACTCATCGTAAAGTAGATATATTGCCAGGTGATACGGTTATTATTGCGGCAACGCCTGTTCCGGGTAATGAGAAATTTGTCGGACGCACGATTGATGAGTTGTTCAAACTTGGAGCAGATGTCATCTACAGTGGATCTAATCCAGGTGTTCACGTATCTGGACACGGTAGCCAAGAAGAATTGAAATTAATGCTCAATCTAATGAAGCCAAAGTTCTTCATTCCAATTCACGGTGAATTCCGTATGCAACGTCGTCACGCAATGTTAGCAGAGTCTGTCGGTGTTGAGCCTCAGAATATCTTTATTACTGAGCTTGGAGAAATCGTTGAAATCGTGAATGGTTCTGCTCGTAAAGCTGGAAAAGTAACAGCAGGTAATGTATTGATTGATGGTCTAGGTGTTGGAGACGTTGGTAATATCGTTCTTCGAGATCGTAAATTGCTATCACAAGACGGTATCTTAGTTGTTGTAGTCACACTTAGTAAACAGGACGGTAGCATCATGTCAGGACCTGACATTATCTCTAGAGGATTCGTATATGTTCGTGAATCTGAAGGCCTGTTGGATGAAGCGAATCGAATTGTATCGAGCACACTTCATAAGCTAATGAGTGAGAAAGTAAATGAATGGGCTTCACTCAAAACGGGTGTTAAAGATGCTTTGGGACGTTTCTTATATGAGCAAACACGTCGCAGACCTATGATTCTTCCCATTATCATGGAAGTATAATTCATAATTAAATAGACGACTAGATATAAAGGTAAGCACACAGTCGCCCCTACACTGCAGGTAATATTGGACGGTTCCCTGCGGAGTAGGGGCATTTTATGCTCTAAAATATGTTCGTGTTTCCGTTATAGCTTACAAATCTTATGTATGTACGTGAAGTATAATTAACGTGCTATATCTCCCATACTAGCTAGGCAAGGATATTATGAGTCTGGTGAGAGGAAGATAAACTTAAGATGACAATGGAACCTAACAACAATGTAAGTAATCCTAGACCTGTGATTCATATGGAGACTGACAACCCAGATCAACATGAGGATGCCAAAACAGATGCACAGGTCGTCAATAACATACAGCAATTAGGACAAACCTCGGTGCCTAGCGGTGAGACAAATATATTCTGTATGACCATTATAGGTCAGATTGAGGGGCATATGATGCTACCTCCGCAGAATAAAACAACGAAGTATGAACATATCATTCCACAACTTGTCGCTACAGAACAAAGTGAAGATATTAAAGGTGTTGTTATTGTTCTTAATACGGTCGGTGGAGATGTTGAGGCGGGACTTGCTATAGCTGAAATGATCTCTTCGCTTACGAAACCAACAGTCACTGTAGTGATTGGTGGCGGTCATAGTATTGGTGTTCCAATTGCAGTTGCATCTACCTATTCGATTATTGCTGAAAGTGCGACTATGACGATACATCCTATCCGATTAAATGGATTAGTTATTGGCATTCCGCAAACATTTGAATATATGGAGAAGATGCAAGAAAGAGTAGTACAATTTGTTACGTCACACTCCAATATTACCGTTGAGAAATTCAAAGAGTTGATGTTCAGAACAGGAGAACTTAATCGTGATGTAGGAACAGCAGTTGGAGGGAAAGACGCAGTAAAATATGGACTGATGGATGAAGTTGGGGGGATTGGACTCGCACTCGCGAAGCTTAATACTCTTATTAAGCAACAAGAAGAGATACTTCAACCCGGGAGGCTACAATAATGACTTTATATACGATTATGCCTATGGATGCAATATGGGAAGGTAGTCTTAAAGAACCTGAACCAACCGTTGATATTGCCATTGGAAGTGGACTCATGCAAGTGATACCAATCGATCATAATCGTGCTCAGATCGTACGATTATTGAATTGCCCATTAGATTATTATTTGAATCCAGTGTATTCTCCGGGACAAATGATTCAGTATATTCCAATTCTACACAATCAGTCTTAATTCGCAGAAACAGAACATAGGTGCCCACAGAGAAATATGGTATAATATTGTTCTGGGGGTGAATCTTTTGGCCAAAAGGAAAAAGAAGAAAAAGGCGATATTTAAAAATGTTCTGAAATATGAGATATATGGCATCATTATCATTACCTTATCCGTCATTGCTTTATCTGGTGAAGCAGCAGTAGGTTGGTCACTATCCAAAATATTTGGATTAATGTTAGGTAAGTTCTATTTTATAGTTCCTCTTGTAGGAATATATTTTGGATTGACGGCTATGATTCATCGGAAATGGCCAAATGGATGGAATTCACGCAAAAGTGGTGTGATCTTGCTTGTTCTAGCGTTCACATTAATGGCGAGCATTTCGAGCTTGGAGAAAAAGTTGGCGCCTACAACTCTATTGAGCAGTAGCACGATTCTTGATCAGGCAAAGATTGACTTGCATGGTGAGTTGTTGACCCCTACGCTTGGAAATCAAAACTCAATGATGGATAAAGATATTGGAGGCGGATATATTGGCGCGTTTCAATATGCATCCCTATTCTGGTTGTTTGGTAATATAGGTGCCAAATTATTAAGAGTTGTGATGTTTATTATCAGTTTCATATTGATTACGAATCTATCTTATGTTGATTTAGTTAGGATTGTACGAACGAGATTAATGAAGGTCGGCTCTTATGTACATAAGCAATTGAATATGCGACAAGCGCTTGCAACCAAGACAGCTGCTAAGCCTAAATCTGTTGCGAAACGTAATAAGCATGTTACCTCAGATCAGCTTGTTGAAGAGGAAGATGATGATTTCGATGAAGTCATTCTTCCTAAAGAAAAACGCAATACACCCGTATTCTTTCAGTTATTTGGTACTAAGACAGCTAAAGAACATCCCATCGTAATGGATGAGGTAGAGGCTACAACCAATAAGGTCCAAGAAGATGTGATTGAAGCTGGACTACCTATAAGTACACCGATTATTCGTGATTTCTTTGAACATGTTAAATCGGAAGGGGTTTATGAAGAAGACGATCTAGAGCAAGCTTTCACTGGCCAGGAAGTGGCTGATCTGAAGGATGCAATCATGAAGACGCAAGGGGAAATTTCAGGAGAGTATCCTTCAAATGATATGATTGTTTCGGATGTTGCACAAGCGGATAATTCGATACCCAATGAGTTGGCTATGGAGGAGCTACAGCTTCTGTCAGAGACAGTTGCACCACCACCACCCAAGCCGTATATTCTTCCTCCTTTCCGCTTGTTAGGCAAGTCTAACTCATCCAATGCATCTAGTGACCAGAAGGATTATATGGAAACAGCTCGTAAACTTGAAGCGACTTTAGAAAGCTTCGGTGTCCGTGCTAAAGTGTTGGAAGTTGTACGTGGTCCTGCAGTTACACGTTATGAAATTCAACCCGATATTGGAGTGAAAGTAAGTCGAATTGTCGGCTTAACAGATGACATCGCACTTGCACTTGCTGCTAAGGACATTCGAATGGAAGCGCCCATTCCAGGTAAGTCGGCTATTGGTATTGAAGTTCCTAATCATGAAGTATCTATTGTTACGATGCGTGAAGTGATGGAGACCGCTGTCTTTCAGGAAGCTGAATCTAAGTTATCTATTGCATTCGGTAGGGATATTTCAGGACAGACCATTGTTGGTAACTTAGCCAAGATGCCACATCTACTTGTTGCAGGTGCTACAGGATCTGGGAAATCAGTCTGTATTAACGGAATTATTACAAGTATTCTTTATAAAGCTAAACCCGATGAAGTAAAATTCCTAATGGTAGATCCAAAGATGGTTGAATTGAATATGTATAACGGTATTCCACATCTGCTTGCACCCGTAGTCACTGATCCCAAACGTGCATCGTTAGCATTGAAGAAAATCGTAGTTGAAATGGAAAAGCGTTATGAACTGTTCTCGAAGTCAGGAACGAGAAATATAGAGGGTTACAATAAATTAATGAAAGATAACTTGCCTGCTGTATTACCATACATTGTAGTTATTGTAGATGAGCTTGCTGACTTAATGATGGTTGCAGCTAATGATGTGGAAGAAGCGATTACTCGCCTTGCACAGATGGCTCGTGCAGCGGGAATCCATCTGATTATTGCAACTCAACGACCTTCTGTAGATGTCATAACCGGGGTAATTAAAGCAAATATTCCTTCTAGAATTGCCTTTGGAGTCTCCTCGAACGTCGATTCTAGAACAATACTTGATATGGCAGGAGCCGAGAAGTTACTTGGTCGTGGAGATATGTTATTCATGCCAATGGGCTCATCCAAGCCAGTACGTGTTCAAGGGGCATATTTAACAGACCAAGAAGTTGAGAATATTGTTGACTTCGTACGTGGCCAAGGACAAGCTGAATATGATGAATCTCTTGTGCCGGAGATTGAAGAAACAACATCCAATGCAGATGAAATGCTCGATGATTTATATGATCAAGCTGTACAGATCATCCTCGAAGCGAAACAAGCTTCGGTATCACTGTTACAGCGTAGAATGCGAGTAGGTTATACGAGAGCAGCTCGACTTATCGATTCTATGGAAGCACGTGGCATTATTGGGCCTTACGAAGGCAGTAAGCCTAGAGAAGTCCTACTGTCTATGGAACAGTATCAACAGAATAGAATTAGTTCTTAAATTGAAAGAGTCTATCCTAAATCTATAGGGTAGACTTTTTTGTGTGACGTGTATAGGAAGCTATAAGTCTTGTCATAATAACTGCATGGAACCTAGACAACCACACAATAGAAAGGTAGAGCTAATCATATGAAAAAACCGAATGGTCTAATCTTAATGGGATTGGTACTGATACTGTCGATTTCCGTATTCGCCTTTTCGCAAGATAAAACCCTAGCAACGATGAACATGTTAGATGACCCAGAGACAGCTTCTCAACCGGTATTTAGTAGTAACGTATTTCAGTATGGCGCATCCGGAGACGATGTTTATGAATTGCAAGGCAGACTCAAGCATCTTGGTTACTATACTGGCAAGATCGACAGTAATTATGGAAACAATACACTGAAATCGGTGAAGTGGTTTCAATACGAGTTCGGGTTAAAGGTAGATGGTGTGGTAGGCCCCAAAATGAAACTAAAGCTGTATAATGCAACAAAGAATTGGAAACCAACTGCACCTAAGAATGGAACTAGCGCAACGACAGTTAAAAAACCTAGCTCAACAGAAAACAATTCATCACTGGCAACTTCGAACACGTTAGGTCTTTCCGAAAATGATCTGAAAATCATGGCCAATGCTGTGTATGGTGAGGCTCGTGGAGAACCTTTTGAAGGCCAAGTTGCGGTAGCTGCTGTAATTCTAAATCGTGTACGTTCAACCAGCTTTCCTAACACACCTTCGGGTGTGATATTTCAACCTGGCGCGTTTACAGCCGTAGCTGATGGACAAATCTACCTAGAACCAAATGATGGAGCGAGACAAGCTGTACAACAGGCGCTCAACGGTTGGGACCCTTCAGGGGGTTGTATCTATTACTTCAATCCCAAGACAGCTACTTCAAAATGGATTTGGACACGAACTCAAGTGAAAACGATTGGTGAGCATATCTTCTGTATGTAGGAATAAGTAAGCGATCGAAGGCTTGTCTTCGGTTGCTTCTTCACTTTGAGGTAGGTTAGAATGGATAATATTGCTATGTGTCAATATAATCATATAAATTATGAATTAAAGGAGACTGGGACCTTGAATAAAACGAATTTTGAACATGGTAGTGCGGGTGGTATAAGAATTCATGTTATGCCTACCAAGCGATTCAAGACGTTTGCGATATCTTTGTATGTGGGCACCCCACTTTCTGAAGAGACTGTGACATCTACAGCACTGGCACCCTTTGTATTGCGTCGCGGTACGAAATCCTACCCAGAGACTACGCAGTTTCGTGAGAGGTTAGAACAATTATACGGAGCTGGATTTGGTTTCGATGTATATAAAAGAGGCGATTATCAGATTGTAGCTTTTCGTATGGATACCATTAATGATTCCTTTGTATCGAGTGATGAGAGTTTGCTCGAATCTTCATTTGCCTTTTTAGGCGAAGTGGTTACACATCCAGTACTGGAAAATGGTCATTTTAAAGATGCTTATGTGCAAGCTGAGAAAGAGAATGTTCGTAAGAAGATGGAATCCATTATCAATGATAAGATCCGCTATGCAGCGGAACGTTGTCTTGAAGAAATGTGTCGGGATGAACCGTATCGCCTGCACCCTCTAGGACGTAGCGAGGATTTAGATGCTATTACTTCAGAGTCGTTATATAACGACTACAAGACTTGGCTTGCGCAATCAAGTATAGATCTATATGTTGTTGGTGATACAACCTTAGAGGAAATTGAGAAACTGGTTGAACAATGCTTTAACGTGGGTTCTACAACTCCTATAGCATATGCTCCTCATCAACCAATTCGTAAAGAAAACGAGGTACGAACGATTGTTGAGAAATTAGATGTTAATCAAGGAAAGTTAAATCTGGGGCTTCGTACCACCATTACTTATGCGGATGATGCTTATGCTTCTGCATTATTGTATAACGGTATTTTGGGTGGTTACCCGCATTCCAAGTTGTTCTTAAATGTTCGTGAGAAAGAGAGCTTAGCATATTACGCATCTTCAAGGTACGATGGACATAAAGGATTAGCTACCATTCAATCGGGTATCGAAGTTCAGAATTATGAAAAAGCCGTTATGATTATTAAGAATCAGTTAGAGGATATGAGGACAGGTCAGATTAGTGAGCTGGAGATGTCTCAGACGAAAGCAATGATTCGTAATCTGTTACTTGAAATGGATGATTCTGCATTTGAGATGATTTCCTTTGATTTCAATCGCCAATTGTCTGGAAAAGATCGCACGGTCCTAGAGCTTGTAGAACAGGTGGAGAATACGACAGTGGATGATGTTCATGCGGCTGCGGCGACATTTGATCTAGATACGATCTATTTCTTAAAGGGGCAGAAGGAGGAATAGCACATGGAAAGAATACATTATGAACTTTTGCAAGAAACGCTTTATCATGAAACGATGGATAATGGACTCCGTGTTTACGTTCTTCCTAAACCAGGGTTTAATAAGACGTATGCCTCATTTGCGACTCATTATGGATCTGTAGATAATCACTTCCGTGTCGAAGGGCAAGAGGAAATCGTTGTACCCGATGGGATAGCACATTTTTTGGAGCATAAAATGTTTGAAGAGCCGCAAGGCGATATCTTTGCTACATTTGCTTCGCAAGGGGCATCAGCTAACGCCTACACAAGCTTTGACCAAACAGTGTACCTATTCTCTGCAACAGACCATATTGAAGATAATATAGAGACCTTGATTAACTTTGTTCAACATCCATATTTCACAGATCAGAATGTGGATAAGGAAAAGGGTATTATTGGTCAAGAAATAGGAATGTATCAAGATAATGCGGATTGGCGTGTTTATTTTGGCTTGATTGAAGCGATGTTCAAAGTTCATCCTGTCCATATCGATATCGCAGGTACTGTTGAATCGATAAGTACGATCACCAAAGAAACATTATATTCATGTTATAAGGCTTTTTATCACCCAAGCAATATGCTTCTGTTCGTTGTTGGTGGAGTGAAGCCCGAAGAAGTGTTTCAACTCGTAAGAGATAATCAGGCGAAGAAGTCTTATGAACCTCAAGGGGCTATTGAACGTATATTCGAGCAAGAACCGGTAGAAGTGGCAGAGAAGAAAAGAGTCAAGAATCTGAGTGTTTCGATGCCTAAATGCTTATTTGGCTATAAAGATAAACATGTAGGATTAGAAGGAGAAGAACTGTTGAAGCGGGATCTTACGTCGAAGTTAATGCTTGATTTATTATTTGGTTCAAGTACGACTTTATATCAAAAACTTTATGACGAAGAACTGATCTCAGACAGCTTCGGTTATGAATATAACAGTTCATCCCATTATGGATTTTCTGTCATTGGTGGAGATACGAGAGATCCCGATTTATTGTTGAGCAGAGTCCAAGAAGAAGTAACACGAATTATAGGTGAAGGATTTCAAGAGAAAGATTTCGAACGATCACTAAAAAAGAAAGTGGGCGGATATTTACGAATGCTCAATTCACCAGAGAATATCGCTAGTGAGTTCACGAAATATCAATTCCGCGGAAGTGATTTTTTCAATGTCTTAAAGGTATATGAATCCATTACCTTAAATGAAGTGAATGATCGATTAAAGGAACATATTGATTGGAGTCAAATTGCAGTCTCGGTTGTGATTAATCCTTAATGAATCACATGGGAGGTTCATGGAGTAAATCAATTGGGGAGACTACGGTTCTCGTTACGGGTGCAAGCAAAGGCATTGGAGCAGCGATAGCAGAACGTTTCGCATCTGTAGGCATGAATGTCGTTATACATTATGGAAAGTCACATGAACAGGCGAATGAGGTCGCACGTCGTTGTATGACTCATGGTGCGAATGTACTTACGGTAGCAGCGGATCTGAGAGAAAAAGAAGAAATATACCGGATGCGTGATAAACTTATTAGCCATGGAATGATGCCCGATATTCTTGTTAATAATGCGGGAATATCACATTATGGATTACTCTCAGATGTAACTGAAGAGATCTGGGATGATGTCATGTCAACGAACTTAAAAAGTGTATTTTTGTGTACGCAAGCTTTTATGAGTAACATGATAGCGCAACGATGGGGTCGTATCATCAATGTATCTTCGGTATGGGGAATATCTGGCGCATCTTGTGAAGTCGTATACTCAACTAGCAAGGGTGGATTAAATGCTTTTACAAAAGCTCTGGCAAAGGAACTTGCACCGTCAGGGATTTCTGTCAATGCAGTAGCTCCTGGTGCTGTGGATACCTCTATGCTTGATTCGTTTCAAGAAAGTGACATTGCACTAATTGAAGAGGATATACCAGCAGGGAGACTAGGTCATCCTGATGAAATATCTTCACTTGTGTATTTCCTAGCACTCCCTGAGTCGGGATATATTAATGGGCAAGTCATTAGTCCTAATGGAGGTTGGGTTACGTGAGTTTAAATGTTTCCAACAACTTCCCGTATAATGAGGTCTGATTAAGCTCATATTATAACTGTTGATTTTAAATCTCATGCATCAGGCAAAGGAGGATTTAATATGTCATCAACCGTTATAAAAAACTTTGATAGCTGGAAGAAGTTCTTGGGTGAGCGTGTAGTTCAAGCTCAAAAATTAGGGATGAGTGAAGATACGATCTCTAAATTAGCCTACGAAATCGGTGACTTTCTAGACCAGAGAGTTGACCCGCAGAATGCCTCCAACCGAACACTGAAAGAATTGTGGGAAGTTGGAAATAAAGATGAGCGGCATACCATTGCACGTCTCATGGTGAAGCTTGCCAAGAGAAACGCATAGTTCCGTGAGAAAAGCTCCCTTCATGGGAGCTTTTCTACAATCATTATGGAGTTGACCTTGCCTTTCGGAATAATTTTATATATCATTAACATGACCCATGACTGAAATTGGTATTCACAACTTCTTTCAAGATGCGATTTGGCGTCTCATGTCAAATATGTGGGTAATGTGTCGTGTAGATTTCGTGATACATAGGAATAGATAACTTATTAAACCAAACATGAATATATTAGCCTTTATGGCGTGATAGATGAATGGAACTTTATTATTAAATGATTATAGCAGGAGTTGATGAAATGTCTGAACTGGGTCAACAATTAAGGGAAGCCAGACTTGAAAAGGGAATGAGTCTAGATGATGTGCAGGAAATGACGAAGATTCGCAAAAGATATTTAGAAGCCATAGAGGCTGGTGATTATAAAGTTCTGCCAGGAAATTTCTATGTGCGAGCATTTATTAAGACGTATGCGGAGACGGTTGGTATTCATCCTGATGAACTATTGGAAGGCAATAAGGAATTATCTCCCCCACCTATGGAAGGATCTATGGAACCGATTATACAGAAACGCTCAACCAATCGTGCACCGAAAGAACGAAATGTGAAATGGCTATCTACCGCATTGATGTGGACGTTCCTCATACTCATCTTAGCGGTTATGTATATATATCTATCATCGAGAGAGAGTAAACCTAAAAATAATGTAGTCGATTCGGATCAGAAAATAACGGGCACGATCAACGATCCTGCCAATGAGAACGATAACGCTGCAACACCTCCGGCAAATGAAGAAAGTCCTACACCTGATAACAGCATAGAGGAAGTCCCTGGTGCAAATGAAGAACCACCAACAGAAGAAGTTCCACCCGTTGAGCCTCAAGAGATAACCGTTGCAGAAGATGGGAAGAAAGGCAAGAATACAATCATCAAAGTAACTGGACCTGAAGCTGTTAAAGTGCCCGTGGAGATTAAAGCTAGTGGTAAGAGTTGGGTTGAAGTCTACCGAGGCAAAGATTCTACAGGAGAAAAGCTATACTTTGGTAACACGGAAGCTGGCGATATACTGACTTTTGAATTAGACAGCAGTAACATGTTAATTAAATCAGGTTATTCTCCAGCAACTGTAATTACAGTTGCAGGTCAGCCGATTACCGATGGTAAAACAACATCAAGATTCTTAATCCAGCTTGAATCTGCCAATACTGAAGCAACAACTGGCGAATAATTTTTGCTTATGACGGAAATAATAAGATTATCTCCACAAGGATATAGTCAACATATTACCGTTAGAGAGAGGTGTTCGTTATGACAGTAAGTTGGATTGTAACTGGGGTAGGTATTATCGTGAGTATCCTAGGTTATTATTTAGCCCCTAGTGCATGGGGATATGGTATTTTAGGATTTGGACTTGCTCATGTTGTGCTCGGCGTTCTTGATATGTTTCGACAACCTTCGAGAAGCAGATAGTTCGTTTGTAAAGATGATTTTTATTTTATAAGATGTGCTTACAAAGAAACGGATACCGTCCATATTCTGGGACGGTTAAGCCGTTTCTTCGTATGACAATAGCATTCATTGATAGAATCATATAGGATGACAAAACAAGCATAGAGAGGATGTTGAATGATGAGTTCAGAAAGTTCTTTTGACATTGTATCGAAATTTGATTTGAACGAAATGAATAATGCCATCACGCAAGCAGAGAAAGAAATTGAATCGAGATTCGATTTCAAAGGAAGTAAGAGTAGTCTGAAATTAGATAAAGATGCTCTTGTTATTTCTTCAGAGGATGAATATAAGTTGAATGCCGTAATTGATATTTTGCAATCTAAGATGGTTAAAAGAGGGTTGACTCTAAAAAATGTAGACTACGGTAAAATTGAGCCAGCATCTTTAGGAACTGTCAGACAGAAGCTGACATTGAAACAAGGAATTGATCAAGATAATGCCAAAAAGATAAATATCCTTATCCGAGATTCGAAATTGAAAGTAAAAAGCCAGATTCAAGGTGATCAGGTTCGTGTGACAGGTAAAAGTAAAAATGATTTACAAGAAATTATGCAATTGTTACGTAAAGCGGATCTCTCTTTAGATCTTCAATTTATGAACATGAAGTAATAGTCAATCGCCTTTTGACACTGAATAATCCATATATTATACTTGAAAAGATTCATCTAGAAATGAATGGATTATATCACTGGGGGAGCATGAATAATGACAGATAGAGTCCAAAGTATACGAATGAACTGTGGTTTGCTTGTCGTAACATTACATCCGATACACAGGGAGGTTATCCTGTGAATTTACCTAATCGAATCACTGTAGCGCGAATTTGTCTAATTCCAATCATGATGATATTTTTATTGGTTGATTTTAGTTTCTATCCCGCACCGATCGTGTGGGGAGCATACGAATTGCCATTTAACCAATTAATTGCTGCTATTATCTTTATAATTGCTGCAAGCACCGATGGCATTGATGGTTATTTAGCACGTAAGAATAATTTGGTTACTGATCTAGGTAAGTTATTAGATCCCTTGGCGGATAAATTGTTAGTGGCAGCTGTCTTAATTTCACTTGTACAAATGGGGAAATGTGATGGTTGGATTGTTATTATCATTATCAGTAGAGAGTTCGCCGTAACAGGACTTCGTCAGATTGCTCTTCTGCAAGGCAAAGTAGTGGCAGCAAGCAATTGGGGGAAGATTAAGACTGTTGTTCAGATTGTTGCAATCATAGCTATGCTTATTAATAATTTCCCGTTCGTATTTCTATCCATTCCTTTTGATGTGATAGCCACTTGGGCCGCTGGTCTGATTACACTATACTCTGGGATTGATTATTTCGTTAAGAATAAAGACATACTTAATTTGTCAAATAGCTAATCGTATATATGAATTGTACCATTGGACAGTAGGATGTTATCCTATTGTCTTTTCTTTCAAATTCTAAAGTAAGTTATGGGTGATTCGATAAGAAGTGGAGGATTTAAGGATGAAGGCAGAGATTATTGCAGTAGGAACAGAGTTATTACTAGGACAGATTGTAAACACAAATGCTCAATTCCTGTCTCAGGAACTGGCTACACTAGGTATTGACGTATATTTCCAAACGGTTGTTGGAGATAATCTGATGAGGCTACAAGACTCGATCGCTGCGGCAAGTCAGCGAGCAGACATTATAGTCTTAACAGGTGGTATTGGACCGACGCAAGATGATCTTACGAAAGAAGCACTTGCAGCATTATTAGGGAGAAAGTTACATATTGACCGTCTAGCTATGGACCAGATTGAGAATTTCTTTCATAGTCGCAATGCCCATATGAGCGAGAATAATCGTAGGCAGGCAACGGTTATTGAAGGTAGCACACCACTATCCAACTCAACAGGATTAGCGGTGGGGAATGCTTTATCGCATGAGGGTAAATACTATATTATTCTTCCTGGACCCCCCAAAGAAATGGCCCCAATGTTCCATGAACAGGCTAAACCATGGTTATTGCAACATGCACTGACGAATGAAATGCCGATTTATTCAACTATGTTAAAGTTCGCTGGTATTGGGGAGTCTGCACTTGAAGAACGACTTATAGAGCTGATTCAGAATCAAAGTGACCCAACCATTGCTCCTTACGCTAAGGAGGGGGAAGTTACCGTTCGTATATCCACCAAAGCAGACAGTAAACAAGAAGCTATGGTGAAGTTGCATAAGATAGAAGAACAGATTGCAACTTTACTTCCTTATCATTTGTATGCAACTGAAGATATCCCTATCGAGAAAAGAATTGTCGACATGATGACAGATCGTAAGTTGACATTAGGTGTAGCAGAGAGCTGTACGGGTGGGTTGTTTATGGAGAGAATTACATCAGTGCCTGGAAGCGCGACAATATTATTAGGTGGGATCGTCTGCTATTCTAATCAATTGAAGGAAAAGCTTTTGAACGTTCCTCATGACCTACTTGAAGGAGAAGATGCACCTGGCGCTGTAAGTGCGGAAGTCGCCCAAGTACTTGCAGAACAGGTTAGAATGATTGCAGACACCGACTTTGGTCTGTCCATTACAGGCGTTGCTGGTCCAGGATTCTCTGAACGTAAACCTGTAGGACTTGTCTTTGTCGCGATCGCACAACGTGGAAGACAGACGGAAGTGCATGAATTGAACCTGAAAGGCAATCGTGAGTCTATTCGGATTCGTTCGGTGAAAAGTTTGATGTATCGATTGTGGTTAAATATGACAGAAGAAGATAAACTTCAACAAGACAGTTGAAGGATGGATATAGCTAGATGTATAATGAAGTTATAACGGAAGAACCGTGGCAGAATAAATACTTTTGCTACGGTTCTTTGTCTATTGTGTGGGACTCGTATCAAAAGATAAGGGAGGGTCCAATAAACACAAAGACGAATGTATGTTCGAAAAAATGCTTGGCAAACGATCTAAAACAAGGTATCATAATATTATAAATATTGAAGGATGTGAGTCAATTGTCAGATCGTCGTGCAGCGCTAGATGTAGCGCTTCGTCAAATAGAGAAGCAATTCGGTAAAGGTTCCATTATGAAGTTGGGTGAATCAACAAATATGAATGTGGAGGTAACCTCCAGTGGATCGATAGCACTAGATATTGCACTTGGTGTGGGTGGGTTCCCGAAAGGTCGTATTATTGAAGTCTATGGTCCAGAGTCTTCGGGTAAGACGACAGTGGCTTTACATGCAATTGCTGAGGTGCAGAAGGCTGGCGGAACGGCTGCATTCATTGATGCTGAACATGCTTTGGATCCTAAATATGCTAGTAATCTTGGGGTTAATATTGATGAGTTGTTATTATCACAGCCGGATACGGGTGAACAAGCTTTAGAAATCGCAGAAGCACTTGTACGTAGTGGCGCAGTGGATATCATTGTTGTTGACTCTGTGGCTGCACTAGTACCGAAGGCTGAGATTGAAGGCGATATGGGAGATTCACACGTGGGTCTACAGGCTCGCCTGATGTCACAAGCATTGCGTAAGTTATCTGGTGTTATCAGTAAATCTAAGACAACTGCTATCTTTATTAATCAGCTTCGTGAGAAGATTGGTGTGATGTTCGGTAATCCAGAGACGACACCTGGTGGACGAGCTCTCAAATTCTATGCGACCATTCGATTGGATGTTCGTAGAGTCGAGAGCATCAAGAACGGGAATGATATTGTAGGTAATCGCACCAAGATCAAAGTTGTGAAGAACAAAGTTGCGCCACCTTTCAAACAAGCGGACGTTGACATGATGTACGGCCTAGGTATTTCTAAAGAAGGTAGTATCGTAGATATCGGAACAGAATTAGATATCGTAAATAAGAGTGGTGCTTGGTACTCTTACGAAGGCGAGCGCTTAGGTCAAGGTCGAGAGAATGCGAAACAATTCTTGAAAGATCATCCGGATATCTCGGATACGATTGAGAAGAAGATTCGTGTAGCAAGCAATTTAACGAATGAGGTCATTCCTCCAACGGCTAAGGAACTAGAGAAGGATGAGTTAGAAGAGAAGGAACTTTTGGAAATGGAATAGTTCGTTTATAGTACTAATCGGATATGTTATTACATCAAGGTGCCCGTAATCATATTACGTGGGCACCTTTTATGGTGTCTAAGAACCTATTCTTTATTGGAAAGGGGGTAATTGAATTCATGGATGAAGAGGTTACAACTATAATTAGTCATTTTCCTACGGATATGGAGTTAGTAATTACGGAAGTGAAGCGTGAGCCTAGGCAGAAATATAGGTATTTGATATCCTTTGAATCCTACGATCTTTCGGTTCATGAAGATGTGATGATTAAATATAGAATGGTGAAAGGAAACACCTTCTGGAGACATGAATTAGAAGAGATTATATTATCTGATGAGAAGCAACGAGGGTATGTTCATGCATTAAAGTATTTAGAAAGGAAAGCACGTACCTGTAAAGAAATAGCAACTAGACTACGTGAGAAGGAAACGTCACCTGCGGTCATTGAGGAGGTGTTAGAGCGATTAAGTCGTGATGGTCTAGTAAATGATGCACTATATGCTCAACAGTGGACAGAGCAGCGGATTAAGCGTCAACGCAAGGGCAAACTATGGATAAGTCAGGAGTTAAGACAAAAAGGTGTCGAGAAAACACTCATTGTAGAAGCACTAGATAGTGTGAGTTCCGAAGATGAATTTGAAAGTGCATTTATTATAGGTAGAAAGAAGTGGAGTCAGACCAAGGGGGAGACGTTGGATAAGAAGCGCAAGACAGGGTCTTATCTGATGCGTCGTGGGTTTACCGGTGATTTAGTGAGACGTGTGCTAAATTGCATAATACAAGATGAAGATGAACAAGTCGAAGAAGATGATGATTATACGTTCGAATAAATAAGAATATATGGGATTCCTGCTGATTCCCTTGACAATATCTTTTGACAAATACTAAAATGAAAAAGAATCTATATTCACATAGGGAATCTTTTTCCTTCCAAAAGAGATTCTAACTATGAGATATATGGATTAATACATTCATATGATTGAAATCAACGCCAGTGGTTGGCGGACAATGAACAAGTTGCTAGTAGTAAATAGTAGGTTTGTAGTTTGATGGTATCAGTTATAACAAGAACAACAGTAGAAAATTCCAAGGATTCCTTGGACCAACTAACGAGGAGGTAAACAGAATGATGGAGACCTGGATTTGGGTTTTGATCGTTCTCTTCGTAGCCTTAATCTTTGGGTTCGTAGGTTTTTTTATTCGAAAGTCTATTGCAGAAGCTAAAATTTCCAGTGCTGAAGAAGCTGCCGTTCAAATCGTGGAGAACGCGAAGAAGGAAGCAGAAGCAGTCAAGAAAGAAACGGTACTAGAAGCTAAGGATGAAGTCCATAGAATTCGGTCCGAAGCTGACAAGGAAACTCGTGAGCGCCGTAATGAAATTCAACGGCAGGAACGCAGAATGTTGCAAAAAGAAGAATCATTGGATAAAAAAATGGAAACTTTAGAACGTAAAGAAGAGCAAGTGGCTAACAAAGAGAAACGTATTGAAGAAACACAACAACAAATTGATACAATTTACACGAGTCAAGTTACAGAATTAGAACGGATCTCTAATCTAACTACGGAAGAAGCAAAAGGAATTATTCTTACGAATGTTGAGCATGAGGTACGTCATGAATCTGCACAGATGATTAAAGATATCGAGAGCCAAGCGAAGGAAGAAGCAGAGAAGAAGTCACGTGAGATTATTACTCTAGCTATTCAACGCTGCGCTGCCGATCATGTAGCTGAAACAACAGTGTCTGTGGTAACACTTCCGAACGAGGAAATGAAAGGACGAATTATTGGACGAGAAGGTCGTAATATTCGTGCTCTTGAGACCCTGACGGGAATTGATCTTATTATTGATGATACGCCAGAAGCGGTTATTCTGTCAGGATTTGATCCAATACGTCGAGAAATTGCTCGTACAGCACTTGAGAAATTGGTTGCTGATGGTCGAATTCATCCTGCACGTATTGAGGAAATGGTCGAAAAATCTCGTAAAGAAGTGGATGAGCGGATCCGTGAGTATGGTGAACAAGCTACCTTTGAGGTGGGTGTTCATGGCCTACATCCTGATCTAATCAAGATTATGGGTCGATTGAAATTCCGTACAAGCTACGGTCAGAATGTTCTGAAGCACTCCATGGAGGTAGCTTATCTAACTGGACTAATGGCTGGAGAACTTGGAGTAGACATCGTGTTGGCGAAACGTGCTGGATTATTGCATGATATCGGTAAAGCGCTGGATCATGAAGTGGAAGGATCACACGTTGAAATTGGCGTGGAACTAGCGAAGAAATACAAAGAACATCCAGTAGTAATCAACAGTATCGCTTCACACCATGGCGATTGCGAAGCAACATCCGTTATCGCAATGTTGGTAGGTGCAGCTGATGCATTGTCAGCAGCTAGACCTGGAGCGCGTAGAGAGACACTGGAGACTTATATCAAGCGTCTGGAGAAATTGGAAGAGATCGCGGAGTCATTTGAAGGCGTGGAGAAATCCTTTGCTATTCAAGCAGGTCGTGAAGTGCGTGTCATGGTTCACCCTGAGAAAATTGATGATGCGGAATCATTCCGATTGGCACGTGACATTACGAAGATGATTGAGAATGAACTGGATTATCCAGGACATATTAAAGTAACAGTCATTCGAGAAACACGTGCGGTTGAATACGCTAAATAATAGTAAATATGAAAAGTGGCCACATTGGGGCCACTTTTCATATTGTTTATATTGAAGGAGGAGAAAAGTTATTAACGTTTTATTTATTGGAGATATCGTAGGGGAAGTTGGTAGAAAGGCACTTAAAGCGATGTTGCCTGTATTGAAATCGAAATATAATCCTCATATTATTATAGCTAATGGAGAGAACTCTGCGGCAGGTCGAGGAATTACAGAGGCAATAGCGAATGATTTCTATAATTGGGGCGTTCATGGGATTACTATGGGTAATCATACATGGGACAACAAAGATATATTTGAATTTATTGATGATGAGCCAAGAATGATACGTCCTGCTAATTTCCCGCCAGGGACACCAGGTCGTGGATATACAGTGATCAAAGCAAATGGGAAAGAGTTAGCAATCGTTAATCTACAAGGACGTACGTTTCTTCCTGCGATAGATTGTCCTTTTAGAAAAAGCGATGAAATCATTGAAGAACTTCGCAAGAATCATAAATGTATTTTAGTAGATTTTCATGCGGAAGCTACTTCTGAGAAGATTGCTATGGGTTGGAATCTGGATGGTCGAGTGTCTCTCGTTGTTGGGACGCATACGCATGTCCAGAGTAATGATGACACGATTCTGCCTGGCGGAACAGCCTATCTAACCGATGCGGGAATGGTTGGTCCAAGAGAAGGTATTCTTGGTATGGAGCGAGAGGCCGTACTTCGTAAATTTGAGACACAACTTCCTGTTCGTTTTGTTGTAGATACGGGGAAATGGCATTTTCATGGGGTATTTGTTCAAATTGATGAAGCTACGGGCCATGCACAGAAAATAGAAAAGATTCGTCTGCAAGAAGATGAATGGATTATGGATTAAAGCGTTTCTTTTAAAAAAGTCATGATTTCTACTTTCCTGAATAATATGGAGTATGTGGATATGAGTCAACATCATTCCCAGGGGAGGATTATCTTATGGATGTATTAAAAGTTTCAGCTAAATCCAATCCTAACTCGGTTGCAGGAGCGCTTGCGGGGGTTCTTCGTGAACGAGGCGTTGCTGAACTACAAGCGGTTGGAGCCGGTGCATTGAATCAAGCAGTCAAAGCAGTTGCAATTGCCCGGGGATTTGTTGCACCAAGTGGAGTTGATTTAATCTGTATTCCTGCATTTACCGACATTGTGATTGATGGTGAGGACCGCACGGCGATGAAGTTAATTGTCGAGCCAAGATGATGGATTGATCTCATATGTATTGAAACTGTTTATCTACATAGAAGGTTGAACGAATCCCAAGGGTTAGGGGTGAAGTTCGTCTTTGAACTAGGTAAGCAGTTTTTTGTATTTAACAATATCTGATCAAGGAGAGATGATAGATATCAGACCCGTTGTGGATTTCCATTGTGATGTGCTGAGTAAAATGACAGATAATGATGAGATTTCATTTATGAACGATCATCGATTAGATGTGACCTATGAACGATTAAAATCTGGTGGTGTGGAACTTCAATGTTTCGCTCTTTACTTGCAGGAGAAGTGGGGACAGCCTCGATTTGAAAACATACTGAAGGGGATCGATATATTTCGCAATCAAGTTCTGCCCACGGGAAAGGGAATGCAATGGCTACGCTATAAGGAACAAGTGCATCAATTAGGCGACGCCAATGTATGGGGTATGCTCTCGATCGAGGGCGCAGATGGGCTTGAGGGTGAACTGTACAATGTAAGAACAGCCTTCGAGCTTGGTGTAAGATTCCTAGGGTTGACATGGAACTATGCGAACTGGGCAGTGGATGGTATTCTTGAATCGAGAAATGGCGGTTTTACAAATAAGGGACGAGAGCTCGTCGAATGTTGTAATGAGATTGGGTTGTTGCTGGATGTATCGCATTTGTCGCATGCTGGATTCTGGGAGTTGGCTGAATTAACGAAGAGACCATTCATTGCCTCACATTCCAATGCGTTCTCTGTGTGTCCACATGTTCGAAATCTAGAAGATGAACAGATTAAAGCGATTATTGCTATGGATGGTAGGATTGGATTAACCTTTGTGCCATGGTTCGTTAAGCTTGGAGATGGGGAAGTATTAATAAGTGACATCATTCCTCATATCGAGCATATGTGTGAACTAGGGGCTGAGAAGCATGTGATGTTTGGTTCGGATTTCGATGGCATACATACATGGATCTCCGAGTTAGAACACCCAGGTCAATATCCTAAACTCATTGAATGCTTGTTAAAGCATTATACGGATGAACAAGTTCATAATTGGCTCTATGGGAATGCTGTAACTTATTTAGAGTCCTATCTCCCATCGCAGATTTGTCTGAATATATAGTCTCTATGGTTAAAAACGTACTGTACAGAGAACAATATGACAGTCTTGTTGCGAAACACGACAGAATATCGATGAATAGATATATTCTGTCGGCTTTCCTTTTTATTTTGAAGGTAAAGCATGTATAATGGATATTGATGTTGGTTACTAGAGATGATAGAGAAAAAATAAGGAGTGAATTTTTATGAGTAAATCAGTACCAGTAGGTGTATCTGCAAGACATATTCATCTAACACAAGAAGATATTGAAGTATTATTTGGACAAGGATATCAATTAACAGAGTTCAAACCGTTGTCTCAACCAGGGCAATTTGCTGCAAATGAAACGGTAGCTGTCATTGGTTCTAAGGGTCAATTTGATAAAGTAAGAATATTGGGACCTGCACGTCCAGCTTCTCAATTGGAGATATCCCGTACAGATTCTTTCGCTATTGGCGTAAAGGCACCTGTTCGTGAGTCCGGTAAAATTGAGGGTACACCAGGAATCACGATTAAAGGTCCTGCTGGCGAAGTAACGATTGATGAGGGTGTTATTGTTGCAGCGCGTCATATTCATTTCCACACTTCCGATGCACAGGCTTGGGGTATTGAAGATAAGTCATTATTAAAAGTTCGTCTAGGTGGAGAACGTGGATTAGTTCTTGAGAATGTAGTAGCTCGTGTATCAGATTCCTTCGCGTTGGACATGCATATTGATACGGATGAAGCAAATGCTTCTGGTGCCAAAACTGGAGATACTGCAGAGATTATTGATTGATATAGACATCCATCATGGATAACCTTATAGTACAAAATAGACGGATACTAACCTTGTCATAAGGACGGTATCCGTCTTCTTATGAGTAGATTTTGATACAGATGTGCTAAGTATGGTAATATATCTATATATTCAAATCGTTGAACATATAGGAGAGTAGGATATGTATCAAGATATACAACACTTTAAATCAGATTTTTTCAAAGCATTAGCCCACCCTTTACGAATAAAAATTCTTGAAGCTTTAGCTGATGGTGAGAAGAATGTGAATGAGCTGCAGCTCATCTTAGGTACGGAAGGTTCGACGGTGTCACAACAACTATCTGTTCTTCGAAGTAAAAATGTGGTGGTCGGAAGAAAAGAAGGTACGTCGGTGATTTACGCTTTAACGGATCCGAAGATTAAAGAATTGCTTGTTGTTGCGAAACAAATCTTTGACAATCATCTTGTCAATACGATCTCCATTTTAGAAAATATAAAAAATCAGTAAATAACTTCATAATAAGAGCAAATCGACGATAATGACTCGATTTGCTCTTATTTGTGTTTCATTTGTATGTTTTTCTAGTAAATGAGAAATTGACAGTCCTCATAAATGGATATATGATTTTATATATATTCAAATAATCAAATATATTGATTGTGAGGCTAGTTATGAAAATTTCATTTCGAGGTAGATATGCAGAATATGGTATCAACAGCTTCAAGAAGGATTTGATTTCGGGTTTAATTGTAGGGGTTGTAGCGATTCCTTTAGGGATGGCTTTTGCCATTGCAGCAGGCGTTAAACCGGAATATGGTCTATATACGACAATTATTGCTGGTATACTTATATCTCTATTTGGTGGTTCGAAGTTCCAAATTGGTGGGCCAACAGGAGCGTTTATACCGATTATCTTTGCAATTGTCATGCAATATGGGTACGAGAACTTACTCGTCGCTGGATTCATGGCGGGTGTATTACTGTTCCTGATGGGATTATTTAAGCTTGGAGCTGTCATTAGATTTATTCCACGCCCAGTGACGATTGGTTTCACGGCAGGGATTGCTGTGACTATATTTGGAGGTCAGATCGCAAACTTCCTTGGATTAGAGAACTTAGAGAAGCATGAATTCTTCTACTCCAATATGATAGAGATCTTAAAGAATATTGGATTGACGAATGTGTACAGTGTCTTGGTAGCGGTCATATGTTTCGGTGCGATCTACATGACCACGAAATGGACTCCTAAAATTCCAAGTTCATTAGTAGGTCTGTTACTATCAACAATCATTGCAACCCTATGGTTTCCGGATAAGGTAGCAACCATTGGTTCGGCATTTGGGAATATACCTAGTCATTTACCTAGCCTACATATTCCGAACTTCAACTTAGATAGAATACAGAGTTTAATAAAACCAGCGTTCATTATAGCCATGTTGGGCGGTATTGAGTCACTATTATCTGCAGTAGTAGCGGATGGCATGACAGGAGATAAGCATCATAGTAACCGTGAGCTAATGGGGCAAGGAATTGCAAACATGATAACACCATTATTCGGGGGGATTCCAGCAACAGGCGCGATTGCTAGAACAGCAACTAATATTAAGAATGGAGCTGTATCTCCAATATCTGGCATTATCCATGGGGTCGTAGTCCTATCGGTTCTTGTTCTGTTTGCACCTTATGCTTCCCAAATCCCATTAGCCAGTATGGCTCCCATTCTCATGGTTGTAGCATGGAATATGAGTGAACGAAGAGAATTTATGCATATTCTCCGTATGAAATCGGCTGAAGGATTCGTACTACTCACTACATTTGGTTTAACTATATTTACAGATCTAACGCTAGCTGTAGAAATCGGATTATTGCTGTCAGCTATTGTGTTTATCAAACATATGAGTGAGACATTGCATGTCTCCAAAGTATTGCCTGAGCAGTCGGATTGCCCTCATATTGATGTATACACGGTGGAGGGTGCCTTGTTCTTTGGGGTAGCTAGTCAATTCGAGAAATCGATCATGGATATTATAGAACACCAACGTAAAGTCCTGATATTAAAAATGGGTAATGTACCTTATTTGGATTCCACGGGTGTTGCCAACTTTAGGAGTGTGGTTAAACAGTATATCGGACTGGGAGGCACGATTCTAATCTCTGAAATTCAAAGTCAACCACTTCAAACGTTGCAACATTCACGATTAGATCAAACGATCGGAATAGAGCATTTTTTTGAGACGACTGGAGAGGCTGTTGATTATTCTTTGACTCGATTAGACGCTACTTGTTGCCAAGGTTGTGAACATGATGCATTTCAGGAATGTAAGTCTATGTCTGAATAACGGAATAATACGAATGTATGAGCCCTTCCAAGATCACTTATCGGAAGGGTTTTGTATTTGTCTAAGATGGATATGGTAGTGACCATATGGTATAATTTCTTATTGATGTTTGTTGAGAAATGAAAGAGTTCACACTTAGAATAGATAAATTAAAGGACGTGAAACCATTGTCAAAGGATAACCAGAACTCACCGGACTTAAAATCCGGCAAGGGTCCCAAGGATTACTCCCAATATTTCGATTTCTCGGATGCTAAAGTGCTATCAGAAGATGAATTTGGTAAGAGAATTCGAATAAGAGGTCGCGAAATCAATATATTATCAGAACCTAATCATAGACAAGAGAAACAACGTGGTAAAGAAGATGTACAAGTCTTATACGGTAATGCCGTTCCAGACGAGCTGTTAGGCATCGGTAAGGACAAACACTACATTATCTATACATTTGGTTGCCAAATGAATGAACACGATACAGAGACGATGAAAGGCCTTTTAGAGCAAATGGGTTATACCAGCACAGAGGATCGCCAAATCGCCGATATTATTCTAATGAATACATGCGCAATCCGTGAGAATGCAGAAGATAAGGTGTTCGGCGAGTTAGGACATCTCATGCATCTCAAAACACAGAAGCCGGAACTGCTACTTGGTGTCTGTGGTTGTATGGCGCAAGAGGAGAATGTAGTCAATCGTATTTTACAAAAACATGCTTTCGTTGATTTGATCTTCGGAACACATAACATTCACAGATTGCCCCATTTGATCAAAGAAGCATTATTCAGTAAAGAATTAGTGGTTGATGTATGGTCTAAAGAAGGGGACATTATAGAGAACCTTCCGAAGAAACGTGAAGGGATGAAAGCATGGGTTAATATTATGTATGGTTGCGATAAATTCTGTACGTATTGCATCGTGCCATTCACCCGCGGGAAAGAGCGCAGTCGCCGACCAGAAGATGTCATCGCAGAAGTAAGAGAACTCGCACGTCAAGGGTTCAAAGAAGTGACGTTACTTGGGCAGAATGTGAATGCTTACGGTAAGGATTTCACAGATATGACTTATAGCTTCGCGAACCTAATGGACGATATGCATAAAATTGATATTCCTCGTGTTCGGTTCACTACATCACATCCAAGAGATTTCGACGATGCGTTGGTGCATGTACTAGCTAAAGGTGGTAATCTAGTAGAGCATATTCATCTACCTGTTCAATCGGGAAGTACAGAGATATTGAAGAAGATGAGCCGAAAATATACACGTGATCGATATATGGATTTGGCACACAAGATCAAAGAAGCAATCCCTAGCGTAGGATTAACGACAGATATTATTGTTGGTTTCCCAGGGGAGACAGATGAGCAATTCGAAGAAACCATGACCTTGGTAAACGAGATTGGATTCGATTCCGCTTTTACGTTCATCTATTCTCCTCGCGAAGGCACGCCTGCTGCGATTATGGAAGATAATATTCCAATGGAAGTGAAGAAGGAACGTTTACAACGTCTTAATCAGGCCATTATTGATAACAGCCTCTTGAGTAACGAGAAGTTGCAAGGAAAGATTGTTGAAGTGCTCGTTGAAGGTGAGAGTAAGAATAATGATGAGATTCTTGCAGGTAGAACACGTACGAATCGACTTGTACATTTTGAAGGTGGCAAAGATCTGATAGGAACTCTAGTAAATGTTGAGATAAGTGAAGTGAAGACATGGTATATTAAAGGTAAGATAATACAAGAGTCTGTAGCTATTAATTTATAAATCAGGAGTGATACTAGTGAGCGAAGATAAAGCAACACTGAACTGTAGTGGTATGTTGTCCCATGACACCAGAGATTTGGTTATCCAAGAAGATGTGATGATAAAAGCGAAAGAACTAGCCAACTTGATTTCCAGTAGTGAAGAAGTGAAGCACTTCCAACAAGCGGAAGAGAAAATTAATAAACACGACCGTGTACAAGAGTTAATTACTGTGATCAAGAAGAAACAGAAGGAAATTGTTGCTTTTGAATCTTTTAGAAACGTAGAGATGGTGGCAAAGATCGAAGCAGAAATTGAATCCTTACAGGATGAGATTGACGGTATTCCTGTTGTCGTAGAATTTCAGCAAAGCCAAAGTGATATCAATTATTTACTGCAGTTAGTTATTTCGGTCATCCGCGATACCGTATCCGATAAGGTTAATGTTGAAGTGGGCACAGATGTACCACCAACAAATTGTGGGTAAGTAAGGACAAGAAGGTTGCGGATCATGATCCGCGCCTTTTTTATACATTGCTAGTTAGTATGGATAAGACGACAATTGCATAATATGACGCGAAACGGATGCCATCAGGATAAAGGATGGGAATTTCCGTTTCTTCTTATGTCCCATCATTAGAATTTGGACAAAGGGATAATAATTAGGTCATTTATTACAATATATAGAGGTAATATATAGGAGGATTCATGTGGAAGGACTAGACAGTATGATTGCAAAAGGGAAAGATACGTTCTGGGGATACCTTGGTTGTGAATTTATTTCTGGGAATACCAAAGAAGTAAAGATTTCATTAGAAGTGAAGGAACATCATTTGAATTCGCTTGGTATTGTTCATGGTGGCGTGCTTAGCTCATTGATGGATCAAGCTATGGGCATGGTGGCAACAGCAGCGAAGAATGTCGATGCTTGTGTTACGACAAATATGAATATTCATTTCGTATCTCCAATGAGAAGCGGGGTACTGACAGTCAGTGCAATTGTCATTCATGAAGCGGGACGGAGCCTAACGACAGAAGCTCGTGTTCATGATAGCGATGGTACTTTAGGTTGTATCTCTACTGCTGGATTTAGAGTGGTAGGTATCAAGAAATAAAGCAGATTCCAAGGATAAACTTGACAAAAAATATATATAGATCATAATGATAATATCAAATAGAATATTATGTGGTGATGACGATGAATGGAATGAATAGTAAAGAAGAAAATTATAATGTGAAGAAATATCGTACCCCAGATGGTGTTCCTGCTGATATTGTCATGTTTACACTGACGAAGCGGGAGCGTAAGACCGTTACGAAGACCTTACCTATTCGTGAACTGAAGGTCATGCTCATTCGCCGAAAGTCTTGGCCATATGCGGGGAAATGGGCGCTACCTGGTGGATTCTGTAAAGAAAGTGAATCTATTTATGATGCAGCTAAGAGAGAGTTGAAGGAAGAGACGGGCGTGGATGGAGGTCATCTAGAGTATTTAGGTGTCTATAGTAAGCCTGGTAGAGATCCCCGCGGTTGGATTATTAGCAATGCTTTTTTTGCATTAGTCGAAGAGTGGATGTTGGAACAGAAGCAAGCGGCGGATGATGCGGAAGAAGTGGGGATGTTCGGAATTCAAGAAGCGCTAGAGGAGTTAGAGCTAGCATTCGATCATCGAGATATTATAAGGGACGCTTATGTTAGAATCCAGCAGAAGATGTTGCAGACGACAATAGCAAAGCAGTTCCTTCCGAAACAATTCACATTGAGTGAACTGTACCAAGTTATTCAAACGGTTGTACCAGAATTTAAAGAACCCAACTTCATTCGGAAGATCACTTCAACACGCAGTAGACAGGGAATTATAGAAGAAGTGAGAGATGAGGCGGGGAGGAAGCTTAGCTCCAATCAATATTCACAGCGTTCAGCACAATTATACATGTTTATGGATGATGTTCCTTTATTATCGATATATACGTAATTCCACTAAACCAATAGATATGGAGTGAGATATATGAAGGCATTGCTCGTTATTGATTATACGTATGATTTCGTAGAAGGTAATCTTCCGGTAGGCCAACCTGCCATTGAATTACAAGATACCATTGTAGCACTCACTCAGAAGTATGTGGATCAGAATGATTTTATCGTCATGGCTGTTGATCTTCATGAGAAGAATGACGCTTATCATCCAGAGACGGGTCTGTTCCCACCACATAATATCCGTGGCACGCAAGGACGGGAACTATATGGTGAATTAGCGGAAGTCTACAATCGGAATAAAGATGCTATCTATTGGATGGATAAGACAAGATATAGTGCCTTTTGTGGGACTAATCTAGATATATTGCTTCATGAACGAGGGATTACGGAAATTCATTTGGTAGGTGTATGTACCGATATTTGTATCCTTCACACAGCTATTGATGCTTATAATAAAGGATATGAAATCACGGTGTTTGAGGATGCAGTTGCCAGCTTCAATCCAACAGGACATACTTGGGCGCTAGAGCATTTCAAGAGTACACTGGGTGCTCAAGTGATGAAGAGTTCAGACGAATTGAAATAGTATATCCATGCATATGAATCGCAAGACA
Source organism: Paenibacillus sp. CMAA1364 (assembly GCF_054373195.1). NCBI lineage: Bacteria > Bacillati > Bacillota > Bacilli > Caryophanales > Paenibacillaceae > Paenibacillus > Paenibacillus sp. CMAA1364. Next base: position 144,892 of record NZ_JBITNB010000003.1, read on the forward strand.
ACGAGGGGGAAACACCATGCACACGGAAGATCTTGCGTTACATACCGACAAATATCAGATCAATATGATGTATGCCCATTGGAAATTAGGCACGCACGAGAATAGAGCTGTATTTGAGGCCTATTTCAGAAAACTTCCATTTGGCAATGGTTATGCGGTATTCGCAGGATTAGAGCGAATCATTCAATATATTAATCATCTTCGATTTACGGAAGAGGATATTCAGTATCTAGCGGAGCAAGAGGAGAATTATGATCCTGCTTTCTTGGAAGAAATGCGTCAATTCCGATTCCAAGGGACGATTCATTCGATGAAAGAAGGGTCATTGGTATTCCCAGATGAACCGTTGATTCGTGTTGAGGGTAGAATGATGGAAGCGCAATTAGTAGAGACTGCTCTTCTCAACTTCATGAATTTCCAGACACTAATTGCCACCAAAGCATCACGAATCAAACAAGTAGTAGGGCAAGATATATTACTTGAATTTGGGACTCGCCGTGCACAGGAAGCAGATGCCTCGATATGGGGTGCTCGTGCTGCGTATATTGGTGGATTTCATGCCACATCCAATATGTTGGCAGGTAAAAAGTTCGGCATCCCCACCAAAGGGACTCATGCGCATTCATGGGTACAAAGCTTCAAGACGGAACAAGAGTCATTTGATGCTTACGCCAAAGTGATGCCCGATTTAGTGACATTACTCGTAGATACTTACGATACGCTAAAAAGTGGCGTTCCCCATGCCATTGAGACGGGAAAATATCTAGCTTCTATTGGTAAGAAACTGATTGGCATACGATTGGATAGTGGAGACTTAGCCTATCTATCCATTAAAGCTCGTGCCATGTTAGATGAAGCAGGCTTCTCCGATGTTAAGATTGTAGCATCGAATGATCTGGATGAGAACACGATATTCAATCTAAAGGCACAGGGCGCACGAATTGATACCTGGGGTGTTGGAACACAACTAATTACGGCTTCAGATCAACCCGCATTAGGCGGTGTGTATAAACTTGTTGAGTGTAATTTGGATGGTGTTATGACGCCAACACTTAAGATCTCTGCTAATCCGGAGAAGGTATCTACACCTGGTAAGAAAGATGTATATCGTATTATTGATCGGACAACGGGTAAAGCGGTCGCGGATTATATTTGTTTCCCAGAAGAGTTGCAACCACGGGATGGTGGGCCGATCAAATTGTTTAATCCACAGCATTCCTATCTTCAAAAGAAAGTACGAAATTATGAAGCTATTCCTATGCTAGAGCCTATTTTTGTAGATGGCGTTCAGGTCTATGAATTGCCAACACTAGATATGATTCGTAGCCACCATAACGAACAGCTAAGTATCTTTTGGCCGGAATATTTAAGGAAACTGAATCCAGAAATATACCGTACCAATATTAGTGAGACCGTGTGGGAGTTAAAGAAATCAATCATGGCGAAACATTTGCAAGAAGAGGATATATAAGGTAGATGAGAAAGCATGGTAGGGATTCCACGGAATCTCTACCATGCTTTTTTAATATGTGGCATGGATAAAGGGGAATGTCTATGTAGTAAAAAGCTTGCGCTCCGCCTTCAAGAGCGGATGTAGCCCATAGACATGACCTCCTGCTCTCAATTATTTCTCGGGAAAGCGCAGGAGTTGGCAAATGATATGAGTGTTCGACACCATATTTGTAAGCGTATACATATGGAGATGCATATGATCTTTTTCATATCTAAAATTTGTGATGTTTCGTTAAATTAGAAGATCACAATACAGAAAATATCCGTAAAAGGGGTTTTGTCGGTGGTACAACTACCTAAAGTAAATGAACTAGGTTTCTTTGAAATCAGGATGGAATCGATTGGGGGACTAGGCGCAAATCTGGCTGGTAAAATGCTAGCAGAAGCCGGTGTTGAAGGTGCGGGTCTGAATGGTGTGAGTTTCTCATCCTATGGCTCTGAGAAAAAGGGTTCACACGTGAAAGCACATATTCGCTTTTGTGATCTAGATACACCGATTCGTGACACATCACCTGTTGAACGGCCACATCTGTTAAGCATCTTTCATGAAGCGCTGGCAACAACGACGAATGTCATCAGCGGAATCTATGCAGATAGTATCGTTCTAGTGAACGCTACCAAGACACCTGAACAATTAAAAGAGACCATGAACATGCTGGGTGGTACCGTTGCTGTTATCGACGCGACAGGTATTGCGCTTGCCGAGAAGAATCGTGTCAATATGGCGATGCTAGGTGCCATGTTCCGGTTATGTCCTTTTCTTGATGCCGCTATGATGAAAGAAGTCATACGTAAATCGTTGGGTACGAAGTATCCGCAAAGTGTAGAGGCAGCCTTAAATACGTTCGATCGTGGGTATCATGAAGTCATCATTCAGGAATTCGCTATGGAAGAGGGCGTATCCTTGCCAGTGTTTACAAGAACGGATAACCCTGTACTTGGTTATGAGACGCAGCCAATTGGGGGACTCATTACGAATCCAGGAAATAGCTTATTGAAGAATCTGAGTATCTCACGTGCGGGCATGATGCCTCATTTTGCATTAGATGAATGTATTCATTGTGCCCAGTGTGACACCGTATGTCCAGATTTATGTTTCGTATGGGAAGAGTTACCTGATAAAAAAGGCAGACCGCAAATGTTCCTAAAGGGAATCGATTATCAATATTGTAAAGGTTGCTTGAAATGTATAGAGGCTTGTCCAACAGATGCCCTATCTAGTGTAAGGGAAGAAGATGGTATGGCGGACACGGAAAGTGTTAAACATCGTTTTGACTTCGTATAAATGATTGGGAATAGGAGTGAATCTGACATGTCTGTTCATGGTGAACAAGAAGTGGTAACTGCCAAGGTCGAGCAAATAACGGTCTATGAATCTGGGAATGAAATGGCGGCTTATGCGGCGCATCAAATCAATTATCATGTGATGGGATATTTCCCAATATCACCTTCAACAGAGGTTGCACAATATTTAGATTTGATGAAAGCGGAAGGCCAGCATGATATCAAGTTGATTCCATCTGATGGTGAACATAGCTCTGCAGGTATTTGTTTCGGAGCATCGACGGCTGGTGGACGCGTATTTAATGCAACAAGTGCGAATGGTTACATGTTTATGCTAGAGCAGATGCCTGTACAATCAGGCACAAGATTTCCAATGGTCATGAATTTGGTCTGCAGATCGGTCTCGGGACCGCTGAATATACATGGTGATCACTCGGATCTATATTACGCATTGAATACAGGTTGGCCAATCTTGATGTGCCGTGATCCACAATCTGTGTATGATATGAACATCATTGCCCTTCGTATCGCAGAACACCAAGACGTACGTCTACCCGTGTTGATTGCATCAGATGGGTACTTCACATCACACCAGAAGCGTCGCGTTCAAGTGTTGGCACATCGCGAGGATGTTCATGAGTTCGTAGGGGAGAAGCCGCCTGAAGGCTTTGCCAACACATTAGATCGAGATAACCCCATTACGGTTGGACCTTATATGAATGAGCCAGACTATATCAATAACAAATACCAGCAGTCTCAAGCGATGTATCATGCGGGTGATGTCTTTGAAAAGGTTGCTAGTGAATACAAGGAGTTAACAGGTCGACATTACGAAATGCTCGACTTATATCGTATGGAAGATGCGGAAGTCGCTGTATTTGTTATGAATTCAGCTTCCGAGGTGATGAAAGACGTGGTAGATCAACTCCGTAGTCAAGGTATTAAAGCGGGCTCTTTTGCGCCTAATATGATTAGACCTTTTCCACAGAAACAAATTGCTGAAGCATTACAACATGTGAAGGCGATTACGGTGGGTGATCGTGCAGATTCCTATGGCGCTCATGGTGGTAATATGGTGCTGGAGATCAAAGCAGCGCTATTCACACATGGGAATACAACCACTCAAGTGATCAGCCGGATCTATGGCTTAGGTGGGAAAGAGTTCTATGCAGAGGATGGCCATCATTTATTCCAAATAGCCATAGAGGCGGCTCAGAAGGGTACAGTGGAAGTTCCCTTTGATTATTATGGGCATACGGTAGGGGAAGCGTCTAAGGCGCCTAAGCGCCTTTTGAAGCCTATGAGGTTCGAAGATTTAAAGACGGGATTAATTACGGTGAAAAAGGATGATATGACTGGCAAGTTAAGTGTGCGAATTCCGCCTTTACGTGCGCTAACGAAGAAACCGAAACGATTAGCTCCTGGTCATGGGGCATGTCCGGGTTGTGGTATATTCTCAGGGCTCGAGACCTTCTTCAAAGGGATTGAAGGAGATATTGTGACATTGTATCATACGGGCTGTGCCATGGTTACGACGACGGGATTTCCTTATTCCGCACATAAAGCAACGTATATCCACAATCTTTTCCAGAATGGTGCTGCGACGTTATCAGGTATTGTAGAAATGTTCTGGGAACGCAAGCGTCGGGGAGAGTTAGATCACTTGGGTTTACAAGAAGACTTCACTTTTGTTATGGTAACAGGAGACGGTGGTATGGATATCGGGATGGGTCCAGCAATCGGTGCTGCGATGCGTAACCATAAAATGATTATTATTGAGTATGATAATGAAGGGTATATGAATACGGGGGCGCAGCAATCGTATTCCACACCGATCGGGAACCGTACATCGACATCTAATCTAGGACCGCAACAACAAGGGAAAACAACGCAACATAAAGATACGGCTCAGATTATGGCGGCAACCAATATTCCGTACGTATTTACAGGTTCAGAGGCGTTCCCACAAGACTTGGTGAAGAAAGCAGCCAAAGCTCAATACTATGCGCAGAACGAAGGTCTTGTATATGGTAAGATATTGATTGCATGTCCATTGAATTGGTTATCTAACGATAACGAGGGTGAGATCATCGTGAATGAAGCTGTAGATACCTGTTTCTTCCCACTCTATGAGGTTGAACATGGTATAACGAACATTACCTATAACCCAGAAGACAAGAATAAGAAGGTTGAACTCCGAGAGTGGTTGAAATGGATGGGTAAAACACGACATTTACTTAAACCAGATAATAAGTCCACGTATGATGCGTTTCAAAATGAGGTGGATCGGCGCTGGAATGTATTGAAAGCGAAGCATGAGAATCCGTATTTGTAACATATTAAGACAAGAGGTAGGTTGTCGTCTATAAAGACAGGGGAGTAATGACATATGAATAATTTCCAAGCATTTATGATTCGAAAAGATGAACAGGGGTTCCGAAGTGGAATAGAGATGTTAACTATAGATGACCTATCTGAGGGTGATGTTACCGTTCAGGTGGAGTATTCCGGCGTGAATTACAAGGATGGATTAGCTGGTTTAGAGAATGGGAAGATCGTTAGATCCTACCCTTTTGTTCCAGGAATCGATCTAGCAGGGACGGTTGTTACATCAAATCATGCTCGTTTCCAGCCTGGGGATGCTGTGCTATGTACAGGAAATGGTGTGGGTGAAGTTCATTTTGGTGGGTTTAGTCGCATGGCTAGATTAAGTGGTGATTGGCTCATTCCACTACCGAAAGGGCTAGATTTCAAAGAAGCGATGGGCATCGGTACAGCTGGGTTTACGGCTGCATTGTCGGTCGAACTCCTAATCCATAATGGTCTCACACCGGCAAAAGGACCCGTATTAGTAATGGGGGCAACAGGTGGAGTCGGTAGTGTTGCTGTGAGTATTCTAGCCAAGCTTGGTTTCGAAGTTGTTGCAAGTACAGGTAAGGTGGAGACGCAGAGTGAATGGTTATTTGAATTAGGTGCGAGTGCCGTGATTTCCCGTGAAGAAATTGCTTCTCCTTCTAAAGGGGTTCTTGCCAAAGAACGATGGGCAGGTGTTGTTGATCCTGTCGGGGGAGCCCATTTAGATGGCGTTCTGAAGACAATTCAATATGGTAGTGCGATAGCATTGTCCGGTCTTACGGGTGGAACTTCATTTGAGACCACCGTGTATCCATTTATTCTAAGAGGTATACAATTGATCGGTATTGATTCTGTATATTGTCCGTTAGAACTCAGACAGAAAGTCTGGGCGAAGCTAGCGTCAGATTGGAAGCCTGTTACCATGTTGGAACAAGGAATTGCAGAAATTTCACTACATGAATTACCTGATGTATTAGAGACGATATTACAAGCAGGGGCAGTAGGGCGAACTGTAGTGAAGTTGGCATAGCTCGATATGTAAATGGTAGAATATATAGATGTGAAAAGTGAGCAGAATAATCGAGTTTAGAGTGTGGGGACTAGCAATAGTTCTTACACTTTTTTAGATTTTATATTTAAAATAAAAATTCCTGAGAAAAATGTAACATTTTGTGTCGAATGAACGTTTATGTGGTAATGGAAGGAGAGGTGTTATGATGAAAAAAATAATAGTTGGACTGGCTGTAACGAGTATGTTAAGCATGGGTACAATCGTAAGTGCTGCAGATTCAACGCCAATATACATAAATAATGATCGAATCCAAACGAGTATTGAACCGATCATAGAGCAAGGAAGGGTGCTTGTACCGATCCGAGTCATTTCCGAAGCGCTTGGTGCTAAAGTGACTTGGGAGAAGAAAGATCATCAAGTGACTATACGTAAATGGTCTGAAAGTGTTATTCTCACGATGGGTAAGAATTCCGCCGTAAGGGATGGGAAAAATTCTAATTCTGACGTTATTTCATTGGATGTTTCTGTTAAATTAGTGGATAATCGTGTGTTTGTTCCACTACGTTTTATATCCGAGTTGTACGGTTATCGAATAGACTGGAACGGGAAGGCTGTATCCATTAGTTCACCTCTTACAGATAAAGAACGAAAAACGCTGTATGAAGGTTCCTTACAACAGGCGCGTAAGTTAGCTATGGAAAAGGCGAATTCCACTATTGTCCATTATGAGCACAGACCCTTAGAGGTGAAGCATATAGATGAAGATTATAGTAGTACGTATCTTTTTCCGGAAGGTGAAGCCCTTCGATTCTATGTTCTGAAAGGTGATACGGCTGTATTGTATGAATTCAAAGAGGATTTTCCAATTGCGATATGGCAAGCTCATGTTCAAAAGAGTGATCTGCTTGAGAACTTTTTAGCGCGTAAATGGATGGATCAAAGAGGATCCAATATAACCATCAATAAAAAGCTTTTATATTATAAAAGAGGGATCTTTGGAGAAAGCACAACAGAAACAAGTGGAAGCATTGATATGAAGAACAATATGACTCAATTGGGGTATGAATATTCCATAGGCGGTACTGTAAACAAGAAAGAAGGTAAACTCTCCTTACAATTATCTAACGAGACTCGAAAGGAAGAAGTGAATAGCGTACAATAGGTTGTAAGCGCAAATGCAATGAACACCTATTGAAGGAGATATACGACAATGAATCAGGATCAAGTAAAGGAATATGTGACACCTATCTATATTTTGTCTGGATTTCTGGGAAGCGGGAAGACGACCTTGTTGCAACGCATGGTAACCTATTGGCAGGAGCAGGGTCTTCGACCAGCTGTCATTATGAATGAGATCGGCGACGTGAACTTAGAAGGTGCGCTGATTGAAGAGAGTGTTCCGATGACGGAAATGCTCAGCGGGTGCATTTGTTGTACCATTCGTGGTGATTTAAGTCTCGAAATATCTAATCTTATACAAAAGGAATCCCCTGATGTTATCGTCATAGAGGCAACCGGAATCGCTAACCCGATGGAAATTTTAGATGGTGTAACAGAAGCAGCACTCTATAAGAAGATTGATCTTAGAAGTGTCATTACGGTCGTCGACGCTGTTCATCTGTTAGAACTATATGAAAGCCAGAAAGGCAAGACGTATCGACTGATGCAAGAACAGATTCGATGTGCCTCTTATCTGATCCTTAATAAGGTTGATCGTGTAACTGAAGAGGATCAAGGGAAACTATCAGCCATTATATCGAATTGGAACGCGTATGCGCCTATCATTCCTGCGGTACGTTGTGACATTGATTGGGTGCCATTGTTCGGACAGGATGTTGAACATCCACAGTGGGAGAGAGCGCCATTAGAGCAGCAAGAGGAAGCCCATGAACATGAAGATGAGCACAATCACGGTTGCGATCATGATTCCGAACACGATCATGCGCATCACACCCATGATCATGTGATGGTATATACACATTATTTAACCGGTCCTATTGATAGTCATGGTTTCGAACAACTCGTGAATGATTTACCACGTGAAGTATATCGAGCCAAAGGAATTATGACATTCAGTGATACGAACAGTCGCTTTCTATTTCAATATGCATTTAGAGAACCGGATTACTTGAAGATTACTCCTCAAGGCACTGTTCCTGATGTCGTTGTGTTTATTGGAGAGCATTTCTCTCAATCAGAATTAAAGATGGCGTTGGAAGACCTAGAGAAGAAAGGTTGATTCTTGGTTGCAACGCAAGTATACTGTTTATAATTGAACGTCTTTGAACGGGAGAGTAGTGAGAGTGATCGATATTGTAGCGAGCCGGAATGGGTGAGAGCCGGTATATCGAACTTTGATGAAGCGCACCCGGGAGATGGCTATTCCAACATCATAAATTGGTTTTGTTCATACACCTTTTATGATCAGTAGAGTAGTCCGGTTGATCTTCGTTATCGATCATCAAGCGGAACACTTGGCAGCGAATATATCCCTGCATACGTGTTCAACTAGAGTGGTACCACGGGAACTTAAGCTCTCGTCTCTTTTATTTAAGAGATGAGGGCTTTTTTTGATGATATTTTGTTAGGAGGATATGTAATGATGTTAAAAAATTGGGCAGTGCAAGCGATACAGCCTCACGTATCCCTATCCTTAGAAGAAGTAGAAGCGATGTTAGAAATACCACCTCACGGGGTTCGTGCGGATATCGCCTTTCCTTGCTATGTATTAGCGAAGCAATATAGACAAGCACCACCACAGATTGCACTTCATCTAGCGAGTCTTATTCAGGTGGAAGGCATTGCAGCAGAAGCGGTTGGTCCTTATGTGAATTTATCTTTTGCTCGTAATGAATATGGCTTTCAACTGATAACGGAATTACAACAGGATAATGATACTCTTACGAATATAGGTCATGGCAAAAGGGTTATTATAGATATGTCATCCCCTAATATTGCAAAGCCTTTTGGGATTGGTCATCTTAGATCAACCATGATCGGAGCTGCTTTATATAACATGTATCAAGCTGCGGGATTCGAACCCGTTAGTGTGAATCACCTTGGAGATTGGGGCACTCAATTTGGCAAACAAATTACTGCTTATAAGCGTTGGGGTAATGATGAAGCGTTGAAGGAGAATCCGATCCAAGAATCTTTACGGTTATATGTTCGTTTTCATGAAGAAGCAGAGCATGATGCCACCTTGGAACCCGAAGCAAGAAATTGGTTCCGGTTATTAGAGTCTGGGGATGAAGAAGCGAAGAGATTGTGGACGTATTTCGTAGATGTCAGTATGCAAGAATTCAATCGAATGTATGATCGGCTCCACGTTACATTTGATGCTGTGCTAGGGGAAAGTTTCTACAATGATAAGATGGGTGCTGTTGTCCAAGAGCTGAAAGATAAGGAATTATTAGAAGAAAGCGAAGGCGCGCTTATCGTGAAGTTGGAAGAAGAAAATATGACACCATGTTTAATTATGAAGTCAGATGGTACTACAATTTATCCTACACGTGATTTGGCAACGGCATTCTATCGTCATGATGTGATGAAAGCGGATCAGATCCTATATGTAGTTGGGGGCGAACAGAAGCTTCATTTCCAACAAGTATTTGCTGTTCTGAATAAAATGGGAGCTGACTGGGTAAGAGATTGCCAGCATGTTCATTTTGGGTTAATGAAATTCGAGGGCAAGAAAATGTCGACGCGTCGTGGTAAAATTGTATACCTTGAAGATGTGTTAGATGAAGCTGTAGCGAGAGCACTTGCAGTTATTGAAGAGAAGAATCCAACGCTACCGGATAAGGACAACGTGGCGAAGGATATTGGGATTGGAGCTGTTGTTTTTGGGGATCTCAAGAATAATCGTTGCAATGAAGTAGACTTTTCATTGGAAGAGGCGTTGAATTTCGAAGGGGAGACGGGTCCGTATCTGCAGTATACCTATACTAGAACACAGAGTATTCTCACGAAAAATGGAATCAACGAAGATAGGGAACTAGAAGATACACAAATGATGACGTCAAATAAGTTCGCTGAAGCTATTGGCGATTCGGGCTGGGCCCTTCTTAAACTGTTGATTCGATTCCCGGAACAGTTGAGACGTGGAGTGCAGAACAATGAACCTTCTGTGCTGGCTAGATATGTACTCGATGTAGCACAAGCATTCAATCATTTCTACAATCAAGAAAGAATATTGTGCGAAGATGAAGAACTAAGAAGAATTCGGATCTGTGTAACGAGATTAACGGGAATACGATTACAAAAGACGTTGAATATGCTGGGTTTAAGAACACCAACTCGTATGTAAAAATTGGATTTAGCAACAATTTAAGATTCTTATATTGATAGATTCTCCATATTACATTAACATGAAGAGAAGCAAGGTAGACTAACTAGCACATATGATGGATGTGTTGTTCGTGAATGGAGCGAAAAGTATGGAGAAAGATAGATTGCTTGATAGTGATCATTCCAAAGATGTCTTTACCTATTTTGGACTTGCCGTATACTCATCCCAATCTTTAGAGCAACAACTTGTAAATTTGTTAATGCTCATGAAGTTATCAGAGGGCAAGATTCCATCAGAAGAAGACTTCAATGAACTTTATCAGCGTAAATTAAGTAACTCATTAGGCCAATTAGTTCAGGAAATACAGCATCATTTCCCTTTCTCCGAGGAAGAGACGGTTCAATTGAAGAAGATATGGAAACAACGTAATTATATTGTCCATGATTATTTCAAGGAACGGATTCAAGAGACATTTAGTCCGGGAGGTCGATCCCGTATGATACGAGAGTTGACGAGTTTTTATCAACAAGCACAACAACTAGAGAAGAAGCTCCAAGGATATTCTCGGGAGTTATATCGTACCCTTGGTTTGGATGGGGATTCGGGTCGTTCTGATTCTGATGAATAATATGTCATGTAGGAGAAAGATAGATGCTTCTAGAGGACGCTCCGCGAACGGAACATTTCTCCAATCGCTGTCGCTTTTACGAAATCGTTCCGTCCTCTGCGCTACTTTAAGCTGCAATTGATCAAGAAAGAAGCGATCCTCCACTAACTGGAGAATCGCTTCTTTTTTGGTTTTTACTGCTTTGAGAATGGCGAAGAGAACGGAATTGTCCTGAAGAAGCGTTAGCGTTCGTCTTTGCCATCAGATTTCAACCACTATTGAGGTTATATAATCAAGAAATCTGAGGGCAACAACGATCGTAAGGACAATCCGTTATCGTAGCGCAACTATTTCCTCAAATTATACACCCTGTACTGATTCAGTAGGTTGTGGCAATACGCTTCCTAGTTGTAATTGATACAATTGGAAGTAGCGACCGCCTAGTGCCAATAGCTCGTCATGTGATCCTCGTTCCACAATTTCTCCACGATGTAATACCAGAATTTGATCGGCACTGCGAATCGTAGATAGTCGATGAGCGATAATGAATGTCGTACGACCTTTCTTCAGAATTTCAAGCGCGGATTGAATAAGACTTTCCGTCTCTGTATCGATATTTGCGGTAGCTTCATCGAGTATAAGAATAGCTGGGTCGAATGCCAGTGCTCGTGCAAAAGAAATCAGTTGACGTTGTCCAGCAGATAACGTACTTCCTTTTTCTACGACAGGTTCATCAAATCCCTTCGGTAGGTGGGCGAGAATACGCTCGGCACCGACATCGCATAATGCCTTTACAATCTGTTCTTTGGATATGCGCTTATCATCTAGATTGACATTCGATGCTACCGTACCTGTAAAGAGATACGGATCTTGTAACACAATACCCATATGTTGTCGTAACCATTGCTTAGGAATTTGAGTCACTTCCTGACCGTCAATCGTAATGCTCCCTGTCTGCGGATCATAGAAACGGAACAATAGATTGATAATAGAACTCTTGCCTGAACCCGTGTGACCTACTAATGCAATAGTCTGACCCTGTTTAGCTTCAAAAGATATATTCTTGAGCACATTATCCTTTTTATAAGCGAAAGTAACATCCTTGAAGATGACATTCCCTTTGTATCGAGGCATTTGGCCATCCGTAATATCCTCACCTGGTTCGTCCATAAGTTCAAATACTCTACCAGCAGATACCATAGAAGAATCAAGTGCGGCAAGTTGGTTAACCATTCCCGTAATAGGTTGAAATAATCGACCAAGGACATCAACGAAGGCGTAGAGAACCCCTAATGACACAATATTATTACCACTGATTGAACCAAATCCGAAATAAGCTAACAATACGGCAAATGAAAGGTTACGTAGTACGCTAACTAAGTTATGTGTAGTCAATGCATTAAGGCTCAACATTTTGTTCTGATATTTCATGTAATCTTGATTTAATGTCTCAAATTCTTCTCTAGTTCGTTGTTGACGGCGAAAGATTCGAATGATGGACATACCTTGAATCGACTCATTAATGATGGCGTTAATCTCACTTAATCGTGATCGAATAATCGTATTGAATTTCGTTGCGTATTTACGGTAGAGAATGATCCACGCAATCACAACAGGGATAACGAACAGACTAACAAGTCCAAGTCGGACATCAAGAATGAACATGGCAACATATACCCCAGAAATGTAGACGATACCTGAACTGAAGTTAGCAAGAACGGCTACGAATAAATCCTTGACAGCTTCTGTATCATTCGTAATTCTTGAGACGACTTTACCAGCTGGTAAGTTATCGAAGAATTGAACGGGAAGTCGCTGAATATGCCCATAGACATCTGTCCGTAATTTCTGAATAACGGTATTTGCTGCGGATTGGAGCCAGTAGGTCTTACCGAATTCTGTGAATATGGTGATCAGAAGTAGGAAGAGATATAATCCTACAAGCTCCATTATGCCAGGTATTTCTGGCTTATAGAAGGCGAACAATTGATCAGCTGTTAATGGTTTAACAGGGTAAGTAGATACCGGACCTCCATTTGTGATGGTCATATGTCCATTGGTAACTTCTCTTGTACCATTAGCTTGAACGACGGATTGATTGATGAAATAGAACGTTTTACCAATCGGAAGAATACGTACTTCTTGGCCTTTAGCTTCGTTCTCCTCAAATCGATCTCCGCGTTTATAATAGTGACCATCATACTGAATAGAGCCCTTCGATGTAGGTGATGAGGTCTGGTAGAATGGTTGTTCAATACCAAGCATATGGTCATCAATCATCGATTTAGCTATAAATGGGCCTGCAAGTTCTGCTGCCACCCCTATACATAGGGTGATAATGGCAGCTATGAACATAACCTTAGCCGTTAGTGCGTACTGAAATAACCGTTTTCCTATGTTCAATTAGGTCACCTCCTCAGTGCTGAGTTTGTTCTCCACTTGTTGACGTTCAAATTGTTCGAAATACCAACCACCTAGAGCTAATAGCTCCATATGTGTACCTTGTTCAATAACACTTCCTTCTTCAAGAACAACTACCCAATCAGCATGTTCCACCGCCGAGAGGCGATGCGTAGATATAAGTGTTGTTTTGCCAGCTCGTTTAAGTCTTATATTCTCAATAATTCGTGCTTCTGTCCTTGCATCAACAGCAGACAGAGCATCATCGAGAATAAGTATTTCTGGATTTGCGATAAAGGCTCTGGCTAAAGCGACACGTTGCTTCTGACCACCAGAGAGCGCGACACCTTTCTCACCAACAAGTGTGTCAAGACCATCAGATAGTGTTGCAAGATCATTCTGAAAAGCCGCAGTTGCGATCGCGTCCATAATCTGTACATCACTAGCGTCCTTTAAACCATATTGAATGTTCTCTCGTACAGATTTGGAGAACAAGATTTGTTCTTGGGGTACATAGCCAATCCAACTATGTAATTCGTCCATGGCGATATGTTGAATTGGGATATCTGAGATAAGTAGCTCACCATTTCCCATCGGGTATTCGTGAAGTAGTTGTTTAAGTAAGGTGGATTTACCACTTCCTGTACGACCTACAACACCTAACGTCTGCCCTTTTTGTAGCGTGAATTGAATATGCTTCAAGTTATCTACCGCAGAAGAGGGATATCGGAATGTAAGATCTCTTAATTCGATACGTTGTGGATCACCTACGATTGTTGGGCTATCTATATTCTGGACATCGGGTATTACGGATAGAATTTCGTCCACACGATCTAACGAAGCGCTCCCGCGTTGCATAATGTTAATTAATTCGCCTATTGCGAACATCGGCCAGATCATCATTCCTAGGTACATATTAAAGGATACAAGATCACCGAGAGTAATCTGATTTCTGAACACCATATATATGCCATAAGTAAGACCAATAGCATAGCTTAACCCCACACATAATCGAATGGTTGGCTCGAAAAAGGCATCCACTTTAGCAACTCTCATATTTTTGCGATATACATCATCAGTGATGTCCTGAAAACGCTGTTGATCTGATCTCTCTTGTACATAAGCACGGATGACTCGAACACCAGCAACAGATTCAAGGACTTGATCGTTCATATCACCGAAGGCATCTTGTGCTACAGAATAGCGCTCATGAATGATCTTCCCATATATTTTCATGGCTAGAGCAATAAAAGGAAGGGGGATAATCGCTGCTAATGTTAATTGCCAACTAATCAGAAAACCCATGGCGAATAGAATAGCAAGTAAATATACAGTGGAATCTGCCATCACTAATATTCCAAAACCTGCCGTTGCTGAAACGGAGCGAAGGTCGTTGGTAGCTCTTGCCATCAGATCACCAGTACGATTGCGCTCGAAGAAAGCAGGTGTCATGCCAAGCAAATGATTCATATACCTTGAACGAAGCATTCGTTCCACAAGGTTAGCACCACCAAATAATTTATGCATCCATATGTATGTGATGAGGTAGACAGCAATTAGAATTCCAATAATCATACCGATATAACGAATTAGGGATACCCCAGTAATGGAACCTCTAACAATTTCATCAATGGCATTTCCAAGAATTCGTGGAGGGAATAATTCGCCGATCCCACATAGGATTAAGGTAATAAGGCCGATAATATAACGTTTCTTCTCTTGGGCAAAGAACCAACCTAATTTTTTAAAAACAGAGAACAAAATAACACTTCCTTTCAAGTTGAGACTGCTGATGAATTCAGTACCCGCGTCATACAAAAAAAGGCATATCATCCGAGAACGGACGATATGCCTTTTGAAATGCTAAACTTATCATGCGTCAGTTGATTGAGCAACCACCGCATTGTAGGATATTTAATTCAGAAATTCTAATTAGGTATCAACGTTCGTTAGAATGAATCCATCAGCAGGGTTACTCCAATATTCAATTGTAGATTACAAGTTGTTGTGTGTTGTAGAACACTCATCTGTTGATTGAACATGTTACTCACCCTTCCTTTGTAAATTTTTGTGAATCTTGTTTCGTGAGAATCTTATCATCATGCTGTTGAAATTGTCAATTCTTATTTTCAATATGCGTTAGTTCCAGTTGTGTGTATTTTTGATGTGACTTCAGGTATGATAGTAAGACACTTATATGAATACAGATTGAAAAGGAGTTGAATGTCGTGAATATTGTACTGAGTGCTGAGGCTGCACGTTGGTATGTTAGAGAACTTAATTTACATGCTGGTGATTCTGTACGATTCTTCCCACGATATAGTTCAGGCGGAGGGTTACACCCTGGATTCTCATTAGGTATTTCCGTGGAGAAGCCAATCAATGGTACATTATATCAAGACATCGAAGGAATACGCTTTTATCTAGAGGATCAGGATCTCTGGTATCTTAAAGGGTATAATTTGCATATTCATTATGATGATAAGCACGATGATATTGATTATGTATATGAAGAAATATGATATATAACACTCCTTTGTACCAGGAAAGGACTTTTAAGTTGTAGTGAAATAACAAGCTAGGTGTAGTTAGATCGAAAGGGGTAGTATAGTCTTTGAATCAATGGAAATCTTATTTTAAATTTATTAAACCCTATATGAAATTGATTGTCATTACGCTCATTATTGGGATGATAAAGTTCAGTATACCTTTAACGTTACCCATGATTATGAAATACGTTGTGGATAATTTATTAGCGGTTGATTCGCCACTGAGTCTAGAAGAAAAGTTCTCACAATTAATGATCATTCTTGGGGGAGCGTTGGTCTTGTTTGTTGTGATCAGAGGACCTATTGAATATCTCCGTCAGTATTTCGCTCAACTGATCACGAATCGAATTCTATTCGATATACGAAATCGTATGTATGCGCATTTGCAAAAGTTATCACTTCGGTATTATCAGAATACCAAGGTTGGCGAAGTGATCTCAAGATTTATAAATGATGTGGAGCAGACCAAGAACATTGTTGAAGTGGGTATGATGAATATCTGGTTGGACATGTTCACGCTGGTGTTTGTGTTGATCGTTATATTCTATTTGGACCCAATGTTAGCATTGGTGGCCATTTCGATGCTTCCTCTGTATGCGATTGCGGTAAAGATACTGTATAAGAGATTGAAAAAACTTACGAAAGATCGTTCACAAGCTTTGGCAGGTATTCAATCTTATTTACATGAAAGAATTCAAGGTATCTCTGTTATACGTAGTTTCAACCTACAAAAGTATGATCAGAATAAATTTGAAGGCATCAATGGTAACTTTTTAGATAAGGCACTTGCCCAAACCCGTTGGAATGCCATTACATTTGCAATTATTAATACCATTACAGACATTTCTCCCATTCTTGTTATTGGATATGGCGGTTATCAAGTCATGCAAGGTAATCTGACGCTCGGAACCTTTGTTGCTTTCTTCGGTTACTTAGATCGATTGTATGCTCCTTTAAGACGCTTAATAAGTTCTTCAACCGTACTAACACAGGCATCTGCTTCCTTGGAAAGAGTTATGGAATTGATGGATGAGAAGTACGATATTGTGGATGCTCCCAATGCTAAGAAATTGGAAGGACAAGCGAAAAGAATTAAGTTCGATCACGTCTCCTTCAAATATAACGAGCAGGATAATTGGATTCTTCAAGATATTAATCTGGATATTAAAGAAGGAGAGACCGTGGCATTCGTCGGTGCGAGTGGGGGAGGGAAATCCTCTTTAATTAGCCTGATCACTAGATTCTACGATGTTCAAAAGGGCGGAATCTATGTTAATGATAAGGAAATTCGTGGTCTGACCCTTGAAAGTTTACGAAGCAAGATTGGAATGGTCCTTCAAGATAATTTCTTATTTAGTGGGTCTGTGAAAGAGAATATTCTACTAGGTAATCCTATGGCAGAGCAAGATGATATTATCGCCGCAGCTATAGCAGCTAATGCACATGACTTTATTATGAATTTGCCAAAAGGGTATGATACAGAGGTCGGAGAACGCGGAGTTAAATTATCGGGTGGGCAGAAGCAACGTTTAGCCATCGCACGTGTTTTTCTTAAGAATCCTGATATTCTCATATTGGATGAAGCCACTTCAGCACTGGATTTGGAATCGGAGCATCTTATTCAACAATCCTTGCAGTCGCTATCGTCCAATCGCACGACGTTAATTGTAGCACATCGATTGTCAACCATTACGCATGCAGACACGATTGTTGTTGTAGAGAACGGTCGCATTACCGAGAGTGGTAATCATTATGAATTAATGGAGTTAGACGGTAGTTATGCTCGATTGTACAACGTTCAGAATTTGGATGTTAAGGTGACGACATGAAGTAACATGTATTAGAAATAGGGGTGCTGTTCAATGTCAGGTTAATGACTTTGAACAGCACCCCTTATTGTCTTAATAGCTTAACCTTTGCCAATTAACAAAGATAGAATGCCTGCCGCGATAAGCGGACCCACAGGTACACCCCGAAATAGAGCAACTCCTAACACAGTACCCACAAGTAATCCTGCCACGATGGTTGGATTAACCATCATCAGGTTTACACCTCGACCACCAAGATAAGAGACGAACATACCTATCGCAATAGCCAACAATGATTGCCAATGGAGAAAGGATGAAGAAATTGTAGAAAGGCTCATGGTACCACTTGCCAAAGGGGCCATGACACCAATCGTTAGAATGATAATTCCAATCGTTAGACCGTACTTCTCCAACCAAGGAAACACCTGGGTGAAACGAGTTACGCGAAGTAGAAGTAGAATGACCATAGCAATGGAGATTGTGGCATTGTTACTAACAATGCCTAATCCTGCCATCGCTAATAAGATAAGTGATGTGATATCCATGGAATGTTCCCTTCTTGTATACTATTCGTTTATAGGTCTTATATGTTCTGCAATTAATCGACCGTGCACGCGACCGGTCTCAATAAATACTTCATTAGCATTGCTTCCAGATGCAATGACACCCGCAACATACAGTCCAGGAACAGAGCTTTCCATCGTATCTGGATGAAAGACTGGCTTCTCCATATCACCACCGAGTTCAACACCTGATGAAGCAAGCAACTGGCGGTCGGGATGAAAACCTGTTAATGCAAGGACAAAGTCGTTGTCAACGATCGTTTCCTGACCATCTGTCGTAGTGACAATGACCGTATCTTCTCTAATTTCTGTCACCCTGGCGTTCAAATGTAGATGGATATTACCCTTTTGAACTAATCCTTCAAAGACAGGACGAACCCAAGGCTTGATGTTATTTGAAATGGTTTCTCCTCGATAGACCATAGTGATCTCGGCTCCAACGCGACATAGCTCCATTGCAGCATCCACGGCAGAGTTACTTCCACCAATAATAGCAACCTTCGTACCTGTATAAGGATGGGCCTCACGGAAGTAATGGGTCACCTTAGGAAGATCTTCTCCCTTAATGCCAATATAGTTAGGATGGTCAAAGTATCCTGTTGCAATGACAACATACTTCGCAGCATGTTGTTTATCCTCGCCTCGTTTACCTTTCGAATGAACGATGAAAGAGCCATCCTCTTGTCGTGCGATAGATAGTGCTTCCTCATACGATGTAATATTTAGATCGAAATGTGAAGCGACTTGGCGATAATATGAAAGTGCTTCATGACGAAAAGGTTTATCATTTGGTGTAGTGAATGGAATATCCCCAATTTCTAGCATTTTAGCTGTACTAAAGAACTGCATATATGTAGGATATAAATAAATAGAACGAACAATATGATGCTTTTCAATAATATGAGTACTTAATCCTCTGCGGTTACATTCAATGGCTGCAGATAGACCACATGGACCAGCGCCAATAATGATAACGTCTTGCATAATGAACCTCCTTAAAATGTACGATGTGTATAGTTCAAACATTATTATCCTAACCTAAATGACAGTGAAATACCAGAAACTCCCCTATCTACGGTATGATCCGTGTAATAAGGGAGTTTCCATTTCATAAAGTATGATTCAATATAATTAAGCTTTAACCGTTAGATGGACTACACGTTGTGCGGAGGCTTTAACAGCATCCATCCCTGTAACAATGATCTCTTGGGCTTTATCTGGAGCAGCATTGTGACCTTCGATAATGACTTCATCAATGATTTGCATACCAAACACGCCACCAAATACGTTGCGCATATAGCTTACAGCCATTTCCAAAGGTGCTGCTTCTGGTGCAGAATAGAATCCACCACGTGCGCTTAAGAAGATGGCTTTTTTATCCGTCATTAATTGAACCATATTACCTGCTGCGTCATATTTGAATGCGAATCCCGCAGCATATACATAATCGATAAAGGTCTGTAATTTAGCTGGGATGGTTAAGTTCCACAATGGGAATGCGAATACAATGATATCTGCAGCAGATACGAGATCCATTGCTTTTTGTTTGGCAGCTAAAATGCGTGACTCAACATCCGTTAATTCTCCACCGTTCTGAACTTTACTGAAAGCGTTGAAAAGATCTTGACCAAAGTAAGGCGTATCTTCTTCAAAAACATCATATGTTGTTACATTTACATCCTTACCTTCTAATTCTGCAAGGAAAGTTTCATACATTCTACTGGATATTGCCTCTGAGGCTGGACGGTTATTAGCTTTAACAATTAAGATATTCGACATGATGATTGATCTCCTATTCACTCTATATTTATTATTTACTTACTTTAATATAGTAACATGATATTTATATGTTGTCAAAGCTAGTATGTAATTTATAGTACTAATTAATGCAACATACCGAGAACGAGAAAAGGCACCTCCCAATAACCAGGAGGTGCTGTATCCATTGTATTCAGAGTATATGATTAATAAAGAGATAACGCTAATGTGTCATCTTCACTCTTGCTGTGTAGAATGGCTTCAGAACCTTCAATCTCAATACTAATGAGAGATCTCAGACATTTTTGTAGTGCTGTTTTGCCGCTTTGAAATTTGTGCTCCAGAATCTTACTTAGTAATCTCATTGTTTTTTGTACAGGTTGTTTGTTATCCGTGTTAAAATAAACGGGTACTTGCTTATTTTGAAAAATGATTAGCATCGTCATCGAAATCACTCCATCCTAGATATATGATGTTTTCATTCTAGTAAACTTTTATTAAATCTACCTTAAAAACAGATTATAAATAGTTAAATAATCCATTGAATGAGAGATTTATAAATAGATTGTGGCTAAGCGGTGTCTATGAGTCTCTCCGTATTGCATAGGGTAATATACCCAGGACTAACCAACTTTGTGATTGATAGATATGCGTAGTATAGTTGATAGTAAATAAATAGATTCAATTATGACGGTGTATCGCCGACAGGGGGTAGGAGATTACATGATTATGAATCCTAGAGGAATTGAGAGTTTTAGTTACATGAGTTCTCAAGCGAAAGAACAAAGGATATCATCTTATCAAGGACTGATGACTTGTCGCTATGGTTACGGAAGGGCTATTAGTAAGACAAGTGAAGGGGAATTGGGTCAAGATTTTCTTCAAGTACATATTATGGATGACATTTGTAATTTTACGTTGTGTAAAGGAATAGGTAACAACGATGACAAGAGCTTGGCTTCGCGTCTGTTAGGACAGACATTAATGGAATGGTTAGAAACAACGCAAGATTGGTCTTCAGAATGTTTCCAAGCCTTATTAAAGAATGCTTCACAATCTTCGCAAGATGCAGGACAATTAAGTGGACTTGACGCGATGTACATATGTGGTCAAATAGAACTACCTACCGTGGAAAGACCTATAGGTAGAATATGGTTAGCATGGCAAGGGGATTCGAGATTGAAATTATGGAAAGAGGATTTCGAAGTCAGTCAGTACTTTAATGAAACGTTATCGCAGACGCAATGGTGGTCAAGTGAACATGGCCCAATAGGTGGAGCACCTTATGTATATCAAAGTCGATTAGAATCCGGTATACCGATGAGACTTCAGGTATATACTGAAGGCATTAGTGATCTTGATCCAATTCAAGATTGGCTTCCAGATGAACAGATTCAATTACTATTTGACGCACCACATACGTACGGATTAAGAGAAGATGCGAGTTTTTTAGAGTTTAAATGGTCCTGATGATTTAGCTCCTTACGATTTGGTTAATCTAAATTTATATAAAAATCAAAAAGGAGTTTTACATATGGGAGATAATCAAATGAACACACAACGTTTCACGAACAAGACAGCAATTATAACAGGCGCAGGTTCTGGAATTGGGAAAGCAACAGCACTAAAGTTAGCTCAACAAGGTGCCAATATAGCTCTGTTTGATCTATTAGATGAACGTACTAATGAGGTAGAAGCAGAGATCAATAAGATGCGCAAGGGTGCTGCACGAGCGTTTGACGTAGACATTGCCGACGCAACGCGGGTAGAAAAGGCTGTTCTTGCGACGGTTGAATGTTTCGGTGGGGTTGATATTGTGTTTGCAAACGCCGGCATCAACGGTGTTCTCGCCCCTATTGAAGAATTAAAACTGGAAGATTGGCAGAAGACGCTAAATGTCAATTTGAACGGAACCTTTTTGACAGTGAAGTATACGATACCTTATCTCAAAAAGAATGGCGGCAGTGTCATTATTACAAGTTCGGTAAATGGTACGCGTACGTTTTCTAACTTTGGTATGACAGCCTATAGTACGTCAAAGGCGGGGCAGGTTACATTTGCCAAAATGGCGGCACTCGAGCTCGCTCAGTTCAAGATTCGTGTCAATGTGATCTGTCCAGGTGCAATTTCTACGAACATTGATCAAAGTACGAAAAAAACAGATGATGTGAAGGATATTGTTATTCCAGTGGAATATCCAAAAGGAAACCAACCTCTAAATGAAGGACCTGGTGAACCAGAACAAGTGGCTAATCTAGTGAGTTTCTTAGCATCGGATGACGCCTCTCATGTTACGGGTTCCCAGATTTTCATTGATGGTGCAGAATCATTATTATAAGGGTATGTCCAGAGTATCGTCCTACATTGGATGGTACTCTTTTCTTATATCTCTAGATATTCATTTAAGCTTGGCTATATAATAAGCTAGGAGTACATAACGGAAATGACATGGAGAAGATAACATGCTTGATTTACCTATATATGATGTTCTACCACAGTTGAAAGAGAGCTTGAGTCACACAACTTCAGCTGTTCTAATAGCTGAACCGGGTGCAGGAAAGACAACCTGTGTTCCATTAGCGTTACTTGATGAGCCTTGGCTCCAAGGCAAGAAAATATTGATGTTAGAGCCACGAAGATTAGCCGCCCGATCTGCTGCGAGTTATATGGCTACTCAGCTTGGAGAGCGCGTGGGTGAGACGGTCGGCTATCGGGTGCGAATGGATAGTAAGATCGGAAAAGGAACAAGGATTGAGGTCGTTACGGAAGGGATTCTGACTCGGATGTTACAACATGACCAAGAACTAGCCGATGTAGGAATCCTCATATTTGATGAGTTCCACGAACGACATATTCATGGTGATCTGGGACTGGCCTTGGCATTGGAGACACAATCCTTATTAAGGGAAGATTTAAGAATTCTCGTGATGTCAGCTACACTTGCGGCCGAGCCCGTAGCCAAGTTACTGCAAGATGCTCCGATCATCCACTGTGCGGGCCGTCAATTCCCCGTGGATACCATTTATGTTCCAAAGGCTGTTAGCCAATCGATGGAGAAGGGCGTATCCACTGCCATCGCTCAAGCGTTATTTCATCATGAAGGGCATGTTCTGGCATTTCTGCCAGGGGTCGGTGAAATACGTAAGGTAAAACGGGAGTTAGAAAGAATGTCGTTACCCGATCAAACGATCATACGTTGTCTATATGGGCAATTATCATTGCCCGAACAGGATGCTGCGATTCAGGCTGAACCGGACGGGCAACGTAAAGTAGTTCTAGCTACCTCGATTGCTGAGACGAGCTTAACGATCGAAGGGATACGGACGGTAGTCGATAGTGGTCTTATGAGAACACAATTGGTATCACGAAGAAGTGGGATGTCTCATTTAACGACAGTGAACGTATCCAAAGCATCTGCAGATCAGCGTAGGGGTCGAGCTGGACGGACACAATCGGGTACTTGTTATAGGCTGTGGAGTCAGCAGGAGCAAGATGGACTTCAGAACGAAATCACCCCTGAGATTATGAGTGCCGATCTAACGTCACTTGCACTTGAAATGGCTGCCTGGGGTGTACAAGATCCGCAAGAGTTGCGCTGGCTTGATGCACCTCATGATGCGAGATTCCAACAAGCGGTTGATTTGCTTCGTTCATTAGGAGCCATAGATGAACAGGGGAGAATCACCCCACATGGTCATCAAATGGTTCAATTGGGAATGCATCCCCGACTGTCACATATGATTCTGAAGGCAAATGCGCTTCATTATGGTTATTTAGCTTGTCTGATGGCAGCGTTGCTACAAGAAAGGGATATTTTCAAAGGAAGAAGATCGACCGATAACTGTGATATGACGGCTAGAATTGAAGTGTTGCTACTGTGGGAGAGTCAGGGATTACCGCATATGGATGACACCTCTTTAGACATGCCAGTGATGCATCGGATGATGCAAGAGGCGCGAAATGTTCAGAAACAATTGAATATAACGAGTGATCACAAAGTTGGTGCGGATGGGTGTGGCGTGCTCCTATCTTTCGCTTATCCGGATCGAATCGGCCAAGGTAGAGGTGACGGTAGATTCTTATTAAGCAGTGGTCGTGGTGTGGAGATGTCCATAATCCAGCCTTTAAGTCGTACAGCATATATCGTTGCGGCTGTTGTAGATGATCGGGGAACAGAAGGTAGAATTCAACTTACTGCAAGTATCAACGAATCATCGTTGTATACATTTCATGAGGAATCCATCCTGAAGGAATCTAATGTGGCATGGGATCGTGATTTGCAGGGTGTCAAAGCGCGTCAAAGATGGATGCTAGGGAGTCTAATGTTGAAGGAACAGCCTTTGGCTAAGCCCTCAGAAGAGATGATTGCATATGCCTTACTTGATGGGATTAGGCTAGAAGGATTACATCTATTACCATGGAATAAGGAGTCGATTCAATTGAGGCAACGATTGCAATTTATGCATACGCTAATGCCATCCAATTGGCCAGACGTGAGTGACGACGCTCTACTTGCTGCATTACCAGAATGGTTGCTACACGCTGTATATCATATGAAGAATCGAAATGATCTACAACGATTGCAGATGACGATGATCATAGAACAACACTGGATGACTTGGGATCAACGGCGGGATTTAGATATCCATGCTCCAACACATATGACGGTTCCAAGTGGTTCACGTATTCCGATTGACTACAGCGATCCTCAACAACCTATTGTCGCGGTAAGATTGCAAGAAATGTTCGGTTTACAGGAGACTCCTAGAATTGGGGCTGGACGCATACCGTTAACACTTCATTTATTGTCACCCGCACAACGACCTGTGCAAATTACATCGGATCTATCAAGTTTCTGGCAAAATGCTTATTTCGATGTGAAAAAGGAACTGAAGGTTCGTTATCCGAAACATGATTGGCCGGATGAACCATTGGAGGCTGTTGCAACACGGCGTGTGAAACCGAAGAAATAGAGAACTCTAGAGAATAATCATGTTTGGAAGTGAGATTTCAATGGCCCGTAAAGATAGAATTGTCGAAATTGAATTATTAAGGGGACTAGCCTTCCTGGCTGTAGCATTACAGCATAGCATTGCCCATTTTGCTTACGTGGATGGGGTGACTTTCGGAGACGGCGTGATGATGACGGTCTTATTAATGTTGGCTAAATTTGCAGTACCTGTGTTTATCTTCATTACGGGAATGGTGCTATTTTACAATTATGATGGCCCATTTCAGTACATCCCTTTTTTGAAAAAGAGAGCCAAAGATATTATCGTTCCCTATATATTCTGGTCACTTGTTTATTTCTACCTCAATTATGGCTGGCATCAAGGGTTATTGGGGCAATCTTGGAAATGGTTCAACATGCTATTTACGGGAAAGACAAGTTATCATCTGTGGTATGTTGTCATGATCGTTCCATTCTATCTGTTGTTCCCCATATTCCGTAACATCGTCCTTAAGGTGAGAAACAAGCTTCCTCTATGGGCATGCTTAAGTAGCCTAGTAGCCGTTGGCATTCTCTATGTATGGCTTACAGGTCAAGTCACAGCGATAGGGAATCTGATGTCTACCGTGGAAATCCCCGTGCTTACAGCTATGTTTACGAAGTATGCGGATCGTAATTTCTTATATTTCTTCTTTTATTTCCTATTAGGCGCTTGCGCGGGTCTAAGGCCTGATCTTTGGAAAAAGTGGATCATTCAAGGGCGGTGGATCTATATTTCTACGTTCTGTGTATTGTTCATTTATTACGTGAATCTCGTTATAGGGAGCTTCCGTACGCCTGTGGGCCTTCAGATCAATTTCTATGCGGTGTCTTTAATTCGTCCCTTGATGGTTATCTTTCTACTAAGTTCGACTGGTGTCATATACATGTTCGCTTCGTGGATGAAGGAAAAGGGTGGACAGCGAAGTAATGCATTCATCCTATCGATTGGACGATATTCATATGGTGCTTATTTGGTCCATGCGCTTATGTTAAGAGTAAGTTATATCTTTGATCACGCATGGTTTATCCATTGGCCTATCTTGGTACGCATGGTGATATCTTTTGGTATTTGTGTGCTGTTATCGTATTTCCTAATGAAACTGCTATCGAGGTTCGGATGGGGGAAATGGTTAGGGGGAGTTCCGACAGTTATAAATAGATTGAGATGATCCTACCATTTATATGAATTTCAAGAGTAATGTTTAATTTAGTGATGTCTAGGTTAAATAAAAGAAGAACAACCATTACTTTTTATAATTCAGAGGAGGATTCAATCATGGAAAAGAAAATAGTTGGTGTATTTGAGACAGAGGTTGAAGCTTCAAGAGCGATTGAGAACTTGAAAAGTCAGGGCATTAGAACCGAAGATATTTCAGTAATAACTAAAAATAGAGAAGATTTAAAAAATATCACAGAAGATACTGGAACGAAAGCGCCTGAAGGAGCTGCAGCAGGAGCAGCAACGGGTGGTGTACTTGGAGGAGTAACGGGACTTCTTGCGGGATTGGGACTCTTGGCTATCCCAGGAATTGGACCTATTCTAGCAGCTGGTCCGATAGCAGCGACTTTGACTGGTTTAGCTGTAGGTGCTGGAACAGGGGGATTAGTTGGAGGATTAGTAGGTTTAGGTATCCCTGAAGATGAAGCTGCTGAATATGATAACTATGTAAATGATGGTAAGATTCTAGTGCTAGTTGACTCCAGCGAACATGGAACTAATGTACACAATGTATTCCGTGATAATCGTTCATTGAATGCAAGTCGTTATGATTCAGAAGGAATGAATTATCCACCTAACAGACCTATTGTTTAAGAAATAACATTTGAACTCATATAATTAAAGTTTATTAGCTCATAGTGACTTCTATCGGATGGATGATGTAGTAGTGCCATTCAAGTAGAATCAACTATGAGCTATTTAGTTGATATTTACTATAGTAACAAGTAGAAATGAAAAGAAGTTGTGTAGTACGATCGGATATAGTTCGCTCCTTTACGCTTCATAAACGATTAAGTTAATCAGTACGTCTTCATTCCTTAGGTAACTTCACAGTAAAGGTTGATCCTTCACCTAAATCACTTATAACTTCAATCGTACCGCCACATAAGTTGATGATTCGACGGACTAACGGAAGACCGAGACCATTTCCATCAGAATATCTAGCAGGATCTGCTTGATAGAATTTATCAAAAATGTACTTTCTCGCATGATCGGTCATTCCGATACCAGTATCGGTGAGTGTCGCAACGATGTAATCACGATTGGATTGAAGTCGAAAGGATAGATCCCCCCCCTCATGCGAGAATTTAATCGCGTTCACCAATAGATTTAACCACACTTGCATCATCAATTCTTCGTTTCCATAATACTGAATGCTATTAAGCTCAATATGAAGTGACATATTTTTATGTTCCCACATCGGTTCAAGCATGAGTATCGCTTGTCGAATTTGTTCATCTAATCGATAGGTTATCTTTTCTGTAATAATCTCTTGATTTTCTAGTTTAGATATTTTGAGGATGTTACCAGATAGTGTGGACAATTGACGTGCACTATCAATAATCATCTTGGTGTATTCCTGATGTTCTTTCTCTGAGATATGCGTATCTTGCAACAAAGTAGCGTAACCTTCAATTGTTGCGATAGGTGTTTTGTATTCGTGAGACACATTGACAATGAATTCATTTCGAAAAGCTTCCACGCTGCGGAGCTCCTTCGCCATAACATTGAAGTGATGTGCGACTTCTCTAATTTCGCTAACCCGATGGGATTCATTCAAATGAATATCAAGGTTTCCTTTCGTTATTTCTTTGGCAGCATTACTAAAATTAGTAATGGGAGCTAGTATTCTTTTGCAAACCATGATCGTGATGATTGTCCCAATGATAATACTAAGAACCGTGATGAATACAATCGGTGCGAAATGATGGCGGTTATGTATATCGATAGCAATATAACGAATATATAAGTATGTTATTGGAGCCATAATAAGGGAGGTGGCGAGCATAATGAGGAATACTAAGGAAACAAAATACCACCACAGACTTTTATTTTTTTTGATAATCATGCGTGCTTCACCATCTTATAACCTAGACCTCTAACTGTAATGATCTCGAAGTCCAAGCTATTCTTAAATCGTTCACGTAAACGGTTAATATGGACTACGATTGTATGCTCATCGGATTCAGAGTCCATTCCCCATATTTCATCCATTAGTTGTTGTTTGGTGAACGTCTTATTCGGATAAGATATTAGCTTATAGAGTAAATAGAATTCTTTCTGTGGAAGCACAATGTCACCCGTAGGATGAAATACCGTTAACGAATCATAGTCGAATAGACTTTTCCCGCATACAATCTTACGTTCGCTTATGATCTTGGCCCGACGGAGCAAAGCCCCTACACGAAGGATCATCTCATTCACATCAATGGGCTTGACCATATAGTCGTCAATACCAACAAGGAACCCTCTTTGTTTATCTTGAAAACTGTCCCTTGCCGTAACCATCAATATGGGATGATTATAGTTCGCTTCCCTTAACGTTCTTGCAAGTTCGTAGCCGTCCATACGAGGCATCATAATATCTGAGATGATCAAATCGATATGTTCGCGATCTAGAATAGCTAGTGCAGCTTCTCCATTCTCAGCAGGGAGAGCGTGGTAACCATTTCTAGTTAGAACGGTACTGAATAATTGACGTAATTTGTGGTCATCTTCAACGACAAGGATGTTAAACATCATGTTACCCCCAGATGGAAATTTTCACGTACTAGATTGTATATACGATGTAACAAGTATACCTTATAAAGATAAAGTGAATATAAACAAGAAGAATATTATGCTGACGACGTTTATGTTTAGTTTACAAATGGTTGATATACTTAATCTAATCTAGACAAGAGAGAACAAGTATTGGAAGGGGAGAGACGTTCAAATGTTGGAATTAAAAGAGATCACCAAGCGTTATAAGACAGGGGACTTCACACAGGTTGCACTAGACAAGGTAAGCCTTAACTTCCGGGAAAGTGAATTTGTAGCTATCCTCGGAACGAGTGGTTCGGGTAAAACGACATTACTCAATGTGGTCGGTGGACTCGATCAATATGATAGTGGAGAGCTGATTATCAATGGGCAATCCACGAAGGATTTCAGAGATAGCGAATGGGATGCCTATCGTAATAATAGTGTCGGTTTTATTTTTCAAAGCTATAACTTGATCTCGCATTTAAGTATTGTGAATAACGTAGAGATGGGCATGACACTTAGTGGTGTACCCTCATCTGAGAAATATAAAAAGGCTATCGAAGTGTTGGAAAAGGTCGGATTGAAAGACCATGTTCACAAGAAGCCGAGTCAGTTATCAGGCGGTCAAATGCAGCGGGTAGCGATTGCACGTGCGCTTGCGAATAATCCGGATATCATTCTAGCGGATGAACCGACAGGTGCCTTAGATTCCGAGACTAGCGAACAGATCATGGAATTGATTAAGGAAATTGCGAAAGACAAACTTGTCGTTATGGTAACTCATAATCCTGAATTGGCGGAAGGGTATGCAGATCGTGTCATCAAGTTATCTGACGGTTCGGTTGTATCGGATAGTAATCCTTTTGTCGCTCAGAACAAGGTCTCTAACTATACACTCAAAAAAACTAGCATGAGCTTCTTAACGGCATTAAAGTTATCTGGAAAGAACATTGCCACGAAAAAGTGGAGAACTGGTTTAACCGCATTCGCCTCCAGTATAGGTATTATTGGTATTGCGTTGGTGCTCTCCTTATCGAATGGTTTTGACAAGCAGATCAGTTCTTATGAAGCAGGAGCATTATCGAATTTCCCTATTACGATTAATCAGATCGCGATGAACGTTGATACAACAGATCATTCATCCGTTGGCAAAACGGATCTTACGTCTTATACGACAGATAAGAAGCTGTTCCCGTATGATCCTAGTAAGAATTCAGTGCTGCACACAAATGTACTGACACCCGAGTATTTGGAGTATGTGGAGAAGATCAATCCTGCGTTACTTGATGGCTTATCTTATACCCGTACAGTGAATATGAATATGTTGAAATCAGACGGAGAAAAGGCAACAACGCTTAATAAGGGGAATATTAGTTTCTCCAATTATCCTAGTAAATCTGGGGAGGCATCTGGAAGTTATCTAGAGCAATACTATGATGTGCTTGAGGGAAGTTTCCCTACGAAGATGACGGATCTTGTGCTCATCGTAGATGAATATAATCGATTGACGAATACATCGCTTGATGCGTTGGGTATTGATTCGGATACTGAGAGTATTGATCTTGCTGATCTCATTGGTTATGAATTGAAACTAATTATGAACAATGACTATTATATGAGAAATGGCGAACAGTTTATTGTGAATGGCACAGTATCGAATTTGATGGATATGTATAACAGTGATGATGCGATGACTTTACAAATTGTCGGTGTTATTCGAGGTCAGGAAGAGTCGAAGATGTCTACGCTCCCAGCTGGAATTGCTTATTCAGATGATTTGGCAACCCATTTTATTGATAATGCGAAGGCATCTGAAATTGTATTAGCACAACAGGATGCGGAAATAAACGTATTGACGGGGCAATTATTATCTGATAATAGTGCAAGCAATGGGATGTCTCAAATGACACCGGGCACGATACCCACGGATGGAATGCCTCCGGGTATGGGCGTAAACACGCCTGTTGCTCCAACGAAAGATGTGATGCTGGCAACCTTAGGAGCAACGGAAATTCCAAATTCGATCTCGTTGTATCCAATTGATTTCGGATCGAAGGAATCGGTCAACGCTTATCTTGATAAGTGGAATGAAGGACTGGCAACCGAAGATAGAATAGTATACACGGACATGGCCGCTATTGTTACGAATATTTCGGGTAGTATCATGGATGGTATTACTTTGGTACTTATCGCGTTTGCTGCTATATCGCTAGTCGTATCTCTCATTATGATTGGTATCATCATTTACATTTCCGTCATGGAAAGAACGAAGGAGATTGGTGTTCTTCGCGCCTTGGGTGCTAGAAAAAAGGATATCACACGTGTCTTCAATGCAGAGACCTTTATTATAGGTGTTTGTTCGGGATTACTGGGTATCGGTATCACGTATCTGTTGACGATCCCCATTAATATGGTTCTCTATAAACTAACAGATCTCTCTAACGTTGCACAGCTTAATCCCTTACATGCGATCATGCTTGTAATCATTAGCTTGGTACTAACGATCATTGGCGGATTCATTCCTGCTAAGATGGCAGCAAAGAAAGATCCCGTTGCTGCATTGCGTAGTGAGTAGTGGGAATAAGAGGAACGAGGGAGAAGGTTGATCCATTGGATCAGCCTTTTTCTTTGTGTGTTGATAGATGCGGGGTGCTGAGTGGCAAGGTGCGATGATGCACCCTTGGAATCTAACGGACCATTATGAACTTTGAAGTACGCAGAAGCACGTAGAAGCACGTAGAAGTACGATAATGAAGTCTGATACACGCAGAAGTACGAAAACAAACCATAATGAAATCTGATACACGCTAACGGAAATGGAGTACCTTAATTAGCTAGTCAGACCAACGTTTGAATTCTAACGGAAGTAGTGAGCCTTATAACACACCATTTACAGGAAAAGAGCTGATTATGACCAAATAGATGCTACCATTTCCGTTAGAACTCATTATGGGTACAAAACTAACTAATAGCGTCTGTGAGATCCGTTAGAGATTGGGTGTGTACGATAATGTAGCAATGTGAATGCTAATCCACCACTAATCCAACATTATGAACTTTGATACACCCAGAAGCACGATAAGAGGTTGGCTAACGGAAATGGAGTACCTTAATTAGAGAGAAGGAGCACCACTAGGATTCTAACGGAAGTAGTGGAGCTTATAACACACAATTTGCAGTAAATGAGCTGATTATCGCCAAATAGATGCGACCATTTCCGTTAGAGCTCAGTATGGGTACAAAACTAACTAATAGCGTCTGTGAGTTCCGTTAGAGAGTGAGTGTGCGCTAATGCAGCAATATGAATGCTAATCCACCACTAATCCAACATTATGAACTCTGATGCACCGAGAAGTGTGATAAGAGGTTGGCTAACGGAATTGGAGTGCCTTATTTAGAGAGAAGGAGCACCACTAGGATTCTAACGGAAGTGGTGGGCCTTATAACACACCATTTGCAGGAAATGAGCTGATTATCGTCAAATAGATGCGACCATTTCCGTTAGAACTCATTATGGGTACAAAACTAACTAATAGCGTCTGTGAGATCCGTTAGAGAGTGGATAGATTGGATAGAGTGTATAAAGTCGATATGGTGCGTCTATAATTATGCCGATTGAAATGTTCGATATCGCTGGACACCACTTGCGACAGTAAGCAACTTTTTAGTTACTAATTTGTGCAGAATGGTTCTAGTATGGCGATCTGAAAGTTGAAGGTGAGATGAAAGCTCACGTGGTGTGAAAGGGCGCATCAGTCTACGTGCAAAACGTAGCGTTTCTGCTTCAGCCCAGTTCAGATCGCAAGGAACGGTTGTAGATAAGAATTTGCCGACAAACGCAAGAATTAATTGCTTGCAAACACCAGGGTCGTCTTTAATCGATGGATAGGCGATAGGAAGGAATATCCAATCGTCAAGCACGAGTAAGGCTTGCTTCATACATAAATCTTTAAAGCGACTGATCTCTACATCCCTAGCGTGGGATCGGTATCCATGAATCTCGATGCAGCCTTTTGCACCGCTAGGTTTGTATGCAAGATCAAGGTAACGACAACCATTATTGAAATCTCGAACCTCATATTCAGGATACAAATAATCCAGATTACCGACTACTGGAAACCAGATGGAACGAAGAAATTCGACCGTTCCATGACCCAATCCATTCTGTAGAATCTCTCGTACTCTAGGATTCTTCTCTTCCGCAATGTGCTTAAGTAGCCAGATCTTAAAGACTTCTTCAAACATATCTACTTCCCCCCGTCCTTCATCAGCGTGCAAAAAGCCGCCTTAATACGACAAAGCTCATTCGAGCCATCGTACTAAAGCGGCATATGCTTTATGCCTATAAATTATCAAATATATATAAATATTGGATGAATTCTGTTGTGTTGTCAAGCTATTTGAGACGTATGTGGGTCAAGGAAGTTGGGTTATCAGAAATACAGGATGAATAATGTACGAATAACGCACGGCGAGCACTGCAATGTCCGTAAAGAAACACTAGCTAATGCGGCTATATGAACTCAAATTAACAAAATGCACCAATATTAACTCTAAAATGCCTGTAAGAGATCTATTACACACTTATGAACTCTGATCCACGCTAACGGAAATGGAGTACCTTAATTAGCTAGTCAGACCACCGTTTGGATTCTAACGGAAGTAGTGGACCTTATAACACACAATTTGCAGGAAATGAGCTGATTATCGCCAAATAGATGCTACCATTTCCGTTAGAGTTCATTATGGGTGCAAAACTAACTAATAGCGTCTGTGAGTTCCGTTAGAAAGTGGGAAGAGCAGATAGTAGGGAGTTATGAACAGAGAACAGAGAACAGAGAACAGAGAACAGAGAACAGAGTACAGTTAGTAAAGAGCGAGAGGGAGTAGTAATATGCACGCTAACGGAAATGGAGTACCTTAATTAGCTATGCGGACCACCATTAGGATTCTAACGGAAGTAGTGGACCTTATAACACACAATTTGCAGGAAATGAGCTGATTATAACCAAATAGATGCTACCATTTCCGTTAGAACTTATTATGGGTGCGAAACCAACCAATAGCGTCTGTGAGTTCCGTTAGAAAATGGAGGGAGCAGGGAGCAGGGAGCAGGGAGCAAGGAGCAAGGAGCAAGGAGCAAGGAGCAGAGAATAGAAAGCAGGAAGCAGGAAGTAGAATCTAGAGAGTAGAGCGGAGGGTGCAGAGAACGAAGAGCATAAAGGGCGGATAAGCGCGTAAATCCACCATTATGAGCATTCCTGTAACAAGAAGGGCATGATTTCACAATTAAAAGAAGGATAAATTGCCATTAACGTGGAATCCAATCCCTAGGGAACGTTTCCTAACTGAACTTGAAGATGGGCTGGGATCTGAAGAATGAATGATTATATTGTATCTCATGGAGAAATTATACGTCTGAAGCAATATATTGAGCAGAAGCATAGCGGACTTGAATCCAAGCAACGGGCACCCATATTAGCTGATGCCGTGCATCGGATTATGGAGAACCGATTGCCTTCTTTTCCAGTCTTGGTGAAGAAGCGGGTGTGTAGTGAGCTTCTTGCGAAACATAGGAAATCGCTTGTCATTCAAGTCGATGATGTGCTGACACATTGTATGTCATTGGATTTGGATGAGGAAGCTCTTATGTCACCATTGGTTCAATGGGTGAGTAGCAAATTGGATTATTCTGTGGAGGAAGCGGTAGTTCGAAGCAAACTTCTTCGATGGTCTCAGCAAGCGATACCGACCGACGCAATCTCGGTTCGCGATTTGGTGAGGGAATATGAACAAGAGGAACTTAGTGGATACAAGCAATTGGCAGATTCCAATGAGAGAATAGCTATAACGAATAAACAGGAAGTTGTTTCTAATAATCACATGGTTATTGCAAGCGAACCCATAGCTATTGCTATCGAGTCCATGACGATTTCGAGTATGGCTATAGCGGCTACCAATGAGCCAGTGGTTATGATAAGCGAATCCGTTGCAATGGATAGCGACTCCATAGGAGCCTACTGGAATAAAGAATGGTTCAATCGTAACAATTCGATTATGCTAGCTTGTTTATGTGCAATTTTACTATTATCCATACTGATCCTCCCGCTGGATCGACAGTCGTCTGTAACTGTATTGCAGGCGGGTAATATAGATGAAGCTTCCCTTCAACAGCGCAATGAGAATATAAAAAAGAAACATACCGATGGAATTCCTAATGAGTTCCGATATGTTTCTATAGATACGACACGATTACAGAAGTATTTGTCCGGCAAAAACTCTATGTTAGCCGAAGAACCTTATTTATCTGCGATTGTGGAAGCGAGTAAACAATTTAACATTCACCCACTCTTGCTGTTTGCTATCACAGGTCAAGAGCAGGGGTTCGTTCCAAAAGATCATAAAAAAAGCAAAGAAATCGTGAATAATCCATTTAACGTATTTGGAAGCTGGGAAAATTACAACACAACCATTGAGAGTTCAGCTACCATTGCAGCGAAGACGGTATTTAATATTAGTGGTCGGCGTACAGGGGATCATCACCCGATCCAATGGTTAAACCAAACCTATGCTGAGGATCCCAATTGGTGGAAAGGGGTCACTTGGTTCTTCAATGATATGTTGCAACAAATCCAGGATGATTCCTTTGAGTGGTCACAGGAGTAGTCAAAGGAATGCGTAATAGTTAAGATTTGTCTTACAAAGATTCCGTAATTCCTTCCACACGCTTGTTATCGGTTGACGCACGAATATGTACAATATAAGGTAACAGTGAAACGGCGACAAGCGCGCCAACGAATGATTTGATTGCGTCACCGGGAAGAAATGGATAACAACTAGCAACCAATGCTTTTTGTAGGGACATATTTAGTATATTCATAAACCAAGGAACACCCGTGATATAGGCCGCAAATGAGCTGAATAATTCAAATATAATAAAGAATGCAATAAGTGCGATAGCCTTATTCTTGATCAAGCTTGGTCGCTTTAACATACGTCCAACGGCAAGGCTAATAAGCATGGCACAGAATGGGAAAGCGAATATAAAGCCCGCTGTGTATCCTGTTAAGGTAGATAATCCACCCTGTCCACTGAATAAAGGTAAACCGAAAGAACTAAGGACTATCACGATAAAGATACTCAAGAATGCGTTACGAGGTCTAAGAAAAAGTCCCGACAAGATGACGGCAAACGTCTGCAAAGTGAAGGGGACAAGCGAACCTCCTAATTTGATTGAGATTGTACTCATGACAATAAAGAGTGCGGCGAATAAAGCGATAAATACGAGTGAGCGAATAGGATTCGTTTGCAAAATGACATATCTCCTTTTTATAATTGCAATTTTATTGTCAACCAATTATATTGAATATGGTTAACAAACGAAATTGTAGCATAACGAATTGTTTTGTGGAAGAGGTTAGGTGAAAAAAATTGAAACATCCCTATTTAATAGAATTACAGCAAGTCTCAGTTACACCCACCTTATGGATGGAAGAACGAACATTATTACCTATTCTGAATGATGTTAGTATTAGTATCAATAGAGGAGAGTTCATTGCGTTATTAGGTTGTAACGGGAGCGGGAAGAGTACGCTTGCCAAAGTTATTGCGGGATTCCCAATAGCGGGTTTTACTGGAAAGATGGACATAAGTGTCGAGACAGCTACAAAAGGCAATCGAATTCCTATCGTGATGCAGCAACCAGAAGCAGCGATGGTTGGGGCAACGCCGTGGGAGGATGTCGTACTTATGCTGGAACAAAATGAGATGGATGCTAGCCAGATCATACCATTCGCAGAACAAGCGCTTCATCAAGTTGGCATGGGGGAACGAATGCATCAACGTATTGAGACACTGTCAGGTGGTCAGAAACAGTTGGTTGCGATAGCCGGATGTGTCGCTACACAATCGCCCATTCTTGTGCTTGATGAGGTAACAGCTATGCTTGATCCAGATGCATCTATATATGTACTTGAAAAGGTTCGATCGCTCCAACAGAACGGGGTAACCGTCATTTGGATTACACAAAAGCTGGAGGAGCTTCGATCTCATGATCGGATTGTGGCTATGAAGGACGGTGGGATCGCTTATGATGGATATGCGGATGATTTTTTCTCGCGTTCAGTCATAGATCAAGCTGAAAGTGTGTGTGAGCTTCTTGACTTCGAGGCCCCTTATTCAGCTCAAGTTGCGTGGGAATTGGAAAAGATGGGATATCCACTTCGACCCTTTCCATTCACTGGCGAAATGCTCGCCGAGGCGGTGAATCGTTATGGGTTGTGATTGGAATCTACAAGGGGTAACGATTTGTACCGGTGGAACTGACCAACGCGAGTTGCTGCACAACGTAAATATGACATTTCAAGCAGGGAAGATTACGTTGTTGATTGGCCATAATGGGGCAGGGAAATCAACGTTATTGGAGACGATAGCTGGCATCCGATCGATACAAAAGGGAAGTATTGAGCTTGGCATGGATCCCTTATGGCTACAGCATCGTCGCAAATCTAAACTTAACTTAGATGTGACGTTAAAGCTTGGCATCTCCATGCAACAATCGGAGTCACAGTGGTTCGCATCCACGGTACGTGAGGAAATGTTATATTCTCTGAAGCCTTATCGAATTCCAATGATTGAAGCAGAGAAAAGAATGGAAGAGGCGCTCACGAAGGTCGGTCTCCCTGGGGATATACTTATGCGTGATCCATGGACTCTAAGTGGCGGGCAACAACGAAGATTATCACTCGCCTGCTTATTAGCGTGCGAACCGGAGTGGCTATTACTCGACGAGCCTACGGCGGGTCTAGATGCCACGGGGATACACGATTTATGTACCGTTCTTGAGGAACATAGGGCGCAAGGTCGAGGTGTAATCGTTGCAACACATGACCTTAACGCACTACTGCCACTAGCGGATGCGGTAGTGGTAGTGAATCAAGGAATTATCCACGAAGTGCATGATATCGAGGAGATCGCACAAGATGCGGCAGTCCCACGGGTATTGTCCGAGCTTGCGAAGTATGATCTTCTAGATCAGCTAGAATCCAACAATCAAGAAGATACAACATGGGATGGATGCAACCCTTGGCCTGATCCGAAGGAAGTGGCGGTGGCACTAGCTGCCAAGCTATCACGGATGAGCCAAACAATAGAGTCATCGCAAACAGAAGTCCATGAATTAATTCCTTCGAATCCATTTGGAATACAGCCTAAAAGCTCAAAAATAAAATCAACCCATGCCGTACCCGATAATGATGAGCATCAGCCCAACCATTACTTCGATCCAAGGGCGCTTGTGATGATGTATTTACTATTATCAGCGGCTGTATTCGCGCAAAGAAACTTCATACAACTATCCATAGCAGCCGTCGTTATTATAGCCTTATTAATGCCATTTCGAGCGCTTATTACACCATGGATAAAAGTGATACGTGCCTATATTATTCTCATTTTTATTTTTGGTCTGTTTACTGGAATATCCATTCAACCATTGGCTATGGATTGGGATAGAACCATCCCCACAGCGCTCAGACTATGCAAGCTACTGCTCATCATGTTACTGGGTATGCCGATGCTTGGTCTGATGACACCTCTTCGACTACAACGTGCGATTGAACAAAGCTTCGGATGGTTAAGTCGGTTAAAGATACCTATCTATTCATTTTCTCTAGTTGTAACACTGATCTTTCGATTTATTCCTTTGTTAACGGGGGAATGGCAACGATTCGCTAAGCTAGCACATGCTAGAGGAAAGGTGGTCACACCACTACAATCCGTACCTATCAGCATGATTCAATCGACCATCATTCCATACGTGAGATCTATTCTTCGATTAGCGGAGCAGATGGCGGATGCCCTTGAAGTACGGGGATTCGGATACATCAAAGAACAACCAACATTTGGATTTCGACTTCATTTCGATCGTTTCGATTGGGTGTTGATCAGTATTGCCTCAATTTGTGGTTTATTCCTGTTCATACTTCCAGTATATTTATAATAAGAACGGGGGCGTAAGTGATGAACGTAATTGAAATTCAGAATTTGACCAAAAGATATGGCAAAGCCAGGGGAATAGAGGACATCAGCTTCAATGTAGAAGAGGGTGAAATCTTCGGATTTATAGGTCCGAACGGTGCGGGGAAATCCACAACGATTCGCACGCTATTATCGCTAATCTATCCAACGAGCGGGAGTGCATCTATTTTTGGAAAAGACTGCATTCAGTTCGGTCCGCAGATCAAGAAAGAAATCGGTTATTTACCCTCTGAAGTGTTCTATTATGACAAAATGAAAGTGATCGATCTATTAAACTACTCGGCGAGTTTTTACAAGAAAGATTGCCGTAAACGTATTAAGGAACTGTCTGAACGAATGGATTTGGACTTGAATAAGCGAATAGATGACTTGTCCTTTGGTAACAAGAAGAAAGTCGGTATTGTGCAAGGGATGCTCCACGAACCCAAGCTACTTATTCTGGATGAACCGACCAGTGGATTGGATCCATTAATGCAACACAGATTCTTCGATTTATTACAAGAAGAGAATCGCAAAGGCACGACGATATTGTTCTCATCCCATATTCTAAGTGAAGTACAGAAACTATGTGATCGTGTTGCTATTATTAAAGAAGGTAAATTGATCAAATTAGAGAAAATGAGCACGCTTAAACAGAACAACTATAAACGGTTTAGGCTTTCGACAGAAGCAACCTTGGATGAAGACTATTTCGCCGTAGAAGGTGTGAGTGATATTCAGGTAGGCATTCACGAGACCAGCTTCTTGTTCCGGGGCGACCTAAATTTCATGATGAGTAAGCTTTCGGGGCTTGATCTGACGAATCTGTGGATTGAGGAACCGGATTTGGAAGAAATCTTCATGCACTATTACGAAAAGGTAGATGATCAGCCATGAATATGTTGATGCATGAGTGGCGTATGATCCGTCGATCCACCTTGATTTGGGTCTGCTCCTTGATTGGCGTGATGCTATTGTATCTATCTATTTTCCCCGCGTTATCACAAGATGCAGAGCAGTTCAAGGCATTATTCGCATCGTACCCGGAGTCGCTTCGTGATGCCTTGGGGATGTCACTGGATTCCATTGCATCACTTATTGGATTCTACTCGTTTGTGTTCGGATTTGTTGTGCTTATTGCCGCGATACAGGCGATGAATTTAGGTCTTGGTATGTTATCTAGGGAAACACGCGATAAGACGGCAGATTTCCTGCTGACAAAGCCAGTTACACGTCATCAGGTCATGACAGCCAAGCTGTGTGCAGGCCTGTTATCACTGTTAGTTACGAATTTCGTCTATATGGGGGCAACTAGCTTGATTATATTGTATATGCAGGAGTCCTTTTTTCCATGGAAAGCATTCTTTATGATCTCGATTACAGCGTTGTTCGTGCAACTGATCTTCATGTCACTAGGGATGGTAGTATCGGTTAGCCTATCGAAGATGAGATCCGTAATCTCCATATCACTCGGTACCGTGTTCGGATTGTACGTGTTGGGCATGCTCGGAACCGTACTAGGTGAGACAGTCATTCGGTATATCACACCGTTCAAATATTTCGATACGGCCTACATTATTGCACACTCCACGTATGAGTTATCATTCGTTGTAGTAAGTCTTGTGATCATTATCGGTACAGTCAGTGCTAGTTACTATATGTATGCGACAAAAGATATCCATGCTGTGTGAGAGGAGGGACAGACCATGATGAATATTGTCCTCAGAGAAATGAAGGCTAATCGAAGATCACTAATCATTTGGTGTATTGGTATATTTGCGCTGATTGCAAGTGGCATGAGTAAGTATGGAACGATAGCAGGGTCGGGACAATCGATGAACGAAATGATGTCGCAGATGCCAAAATCTTTACAGACGCTATTTGGAATGGGTGATTTCGATTTATCGACAGTACTTGGCTATTTCGGTGTGCTATTTGTATATATCGTTCTAATGGGTACGATTCATGCGGTGATGCTCGGAGCGGGAATCATCTCCAAAGAGGAGCAAGATCATACCGTGGAGTTCCTCATGGCTAAGCCTGTCGCAAGAAATACAGTCATCCATGCGAAGTTGTTATCGGCTGTGGCGAATATTATTGTCTTGAATGTGGTTAGCACGATCAGTGCGTTCTTGTTCATTAGATTATATAGTAATGGGGAGTCCGTGGGTCGAGATATGGTTAACTTAATGCTCGGGTTATTGGTGTTACAGTTGATTTTCTTATGCATTGGAGCGGTAACCGCTAGCACAAGTAGACATCCGAAATCTGCACCGACAATCTCCGCAGCAGTTCTACTTACGGCTTATATTCTATCTATAGCTGCTAGCCTGAATGGTGAACTCGCATTTCTTGATTATGTATCACCTTTTTCCTATTACAAAGCGGATCGTATACTAAGTGATGGTGGTCTGAGTATGGTTAGTATTATTCTGTCCATAGGAATTATGGTCGTATCGTTAGGTATAACGTACACTTCGTATAATAAACGAGATTTACATATGTAATAGAAATTTGCAGACGGCTTAATAATTTAGCTTTCTCCATAAGGAGCAATAATGAATGGTTGCGAATCGCTGGTCTATCTTGCATGTTGTTAATTTAGGGACATTTATGCTGTGTCTGGATGTGGGTATTGCAAACGTTGCATTACCTGTCATGGCCCAACAATTCTCGGTTTCCTTAGATCAAATTCAGTGGGTTGTGACTTCCTATTTATTAATCTTGGTTGCTCTGTTACCCATCGTAGGGAAATTATCAGATCGATTTGATCGCCGTCAGATTTACAGCTTTCGCCGGTGTTCTCTTGGAATATTCCGGCTGGCCTATGACGAATCAAATTAAGTTGATCTTTATCCTTTGTTTCATTCTCAGTGTGGTAGTGAGTGGTATTGGATTTATTCGCACAAAATCATGATCTGAGTCACGTAATCATCCATCGTATTGACAGCCATTTCGTTAATGCCCTCTTCAAAGGCGTAACCGATGAGTGTTAATCCGTTCGCTGTCGCAAATTGAATGATGCGGTCATAAGTTTCAGGTAGGCTGTCCCAATCCCCTTTGCAAAAGGCTCTAATATAATTTCCTTTCGGCTTTATAAAAAGGTCAAGCTTCTTATTTTTCTTCACAATCTTAGCGAATAAATAGTCATATTCTTCGAAGTTGCCTGACATGATCTTCTCCACAGATATCATGCTACCGTAGTTGGTGTTAAACAATCTATGGTCGCGAAAAGTCTGTGTATGTTCTACTAAATCAATGAAATCTTGCTCATCCTCACTAATTCCACTAATGTAGCGGTTTAATAGTAGATGTTCTTCGATACATTCTATGATTTCAATGTGATCAAGATTAGGCTGCTCGCATAATGTGAGCAGTTTTTCTTTTTCAACAAGCAAATTTCGTATGGTTTTAAGCCGTTTAATCGTGTCATCTATTTCTGCTGTTTTAGTGTCTATAATCGAACGAAATGCAGGGATGGATCGATCCGACATATATGTACTAATTTCTTCAATGGACATATTGAGTTCCCTCATGGTCAGAAGCAATTCTAAAACTGGACTCTGTAAGTAAGTGTAATAGCGGTAACCGTTGTCCCCTTTGTGGGATGGTGAAAATAAACCGATATCATCATAATAATGCAGTGTCCGCTTGTTGATGTGATGTAATTTTGCGAAT
The DNA here is from genome assembly GCF_054373195.1 of Paenibacillus sp. CMAA1364. Classification (NCBI taxonomy): domain Bacteria; kingdom Bacillati; phylum Bacillota; class Bacilli; order Caryophanales; family Paenibacillaceae; genus Paenibacillus; species Paenibacillus sp. CMAA1364. Next base: position 187,461 of record NZ_JBITNB010000003.1, read on the forward strand.
TGACCTGATGTAAAAATGCTCTTATTCCTATTATTCACAGTTGAAGTCCTCCTATTGACCTTACAGTTACTGTACAGTTTATTATTATTTACAGAACGATAAAAGTCGAATAAACAAAGGATGAATGTAGATGAAAGGGAACATACGATTTAGAGAAATTCAAAGATCAGATTATACAGCGTTAGAAAAGATCATCAGTGACACTTGGGGCTATGAGCAATTCTGTTCACATCACGTTGCAAAGCGATTATCAAAAGTATATTTGGCTAGCTGTCTTGCCAATCAGACATTTACTTGTGTTGCCGAGAACAATGGCGAAGTCGTCGGAATTATTATGGGTAAGTATGAGAAAAAACATCGCACGCATGTAAGATTAGCAATCGGTCAGTTCTTCGCCATTGTTGGTATGTTACGAACGAAAGCGGGACGCCAAGTGGCTAAGATGTATGGGGGCATTGATAAGTTAGACAAAGCTTTACTCGTAGAGAGCAAACAGACCTTTGACGCAGAGTTAGCCTTCTTCGCCATCCGTGCAGATCAACGTGGAACAGGAATAGGCAATGAGCTTTTTAATAGATTGCTAGTAGATATGAGAACGCAGAAGGTCCAGGACTTTTATCTTTTTACAGACAGTTCCTGTAACTTTGGGTTCTACGAACATCAGGGTATGGCGCGAATTGGAGAAAAGAAATTTAGCTTGAAACCGTATCTAGATGAAGAAATGCAGTTTTATTTGTATAGCTATCATATGGTGAACTGAAAATAAGTTGCAAGGATGATGTAAAAGGGATCATGAATTAAGTACTCGGATTACGGCTGTAAAATAGCTTCTTTCTCTGACTTTTTTAATCCTTTAAATACGAGGTCATAGGATAGATCTATCATTCCAAATAACGCGGTCTCTGGTACTGAGCCATCTACAACGATAGTATTCCAGTGACTTTTATTTAAGTGATAGCCAGGTGTAATAGATGCATATTGTTGCCTTAAGTTCTCAGCTATAAAAGGATCGCATTTCAAACTAATATGTATTTGATGATCTCGTTCGGAGATTAATGCAAACATCTTTGAGGATACTTTAATCACAATAACCTCTTGACCAAAAGGGTATTCCTCAAAGGTTCCTTTTCGAGATAAACAGTAATGCGTTAGCGTATTGATATCCATGGGTATTATCCTCCGTTATCATGATGACTAACATTTTACATCGTACAGATAAATTTTCATAGTTAAAGATTACACAATGGATTACAAAATATTAGTTTCTTAAATTCTGACATATAGATGAATATTTCATCATATGAAAAATTCACAATAGTAGGAGAAAAATAAACCTAGCTCATACCAGCTTTATCAAACTTCACACTAATCTATTCCATACACTTCATCGTATTAAACGGATGTATCTGAATAGGTCAAGCTGTGCAAGAAGAGAAATAGTAGTCTATAATAAAAAGATAGAAAGTCTATAACTTAGAGGGAGGTTTCACCATGGCGTTCATGATCGCTCAACGAGCATTTATTAAAGTATATTTGATCACAATGGTGGAGCAAAAAAGAGGGTATGGATATCAAATGTTAGAAGAACTTCGCAAGGATTTCAAAGACTTTGGTTATTCACCTCCACAGAGTGAAATCTATCGTGCTCTTCATGAATTGGTTCAAGAAGGGGTATTATACCGAAAGAAGCAATTGAAGGGAACCGATCCAAAAGTTGATTTTCAGGAGATTGTCTTATATCATTTTACTAATGAGGGTAAAGAAAAGGCTGAGCTGTATAAGAAGCAGATTAAGACGGACCTTGATCGTTGTCTTGGAATGTTAAATAAAGCCGTGAATGATAATTACTAATTCATATAGGAGGGTTTAGATTGGACGAACATTTACAGCGGAGATTAGACAAACAAAAGAAATTATTCAATCAATTGGGAATTCATTGGGATGCTTTGGCTATCCACGAGAAAGAATTCAATAATAAGCTTAGGGGATATGATCCCGACGAAGTGGATGCATTTCTAGATGAGATTATCAAAGATTATGAGCGTTTCTATGCTACGATATCTGATCTGATGGATAAGTGGCAGGAACAGCAGATCGTTATACGTGATATAAAAGCAGGCAATGCATTTGAGACAATAGCGACGCCGAAAATTGACCCCGCAGAAATCGAAGATATCGTTACCCAAATGGAACTTAACTTGAAAAAACTAAGATCGAAGATCAGATCAGAAGAAGATTTCTTTATAGAGTGAGAAATTTACATAAATCATATGATGTACAACAAAAGCCACGAAGTACGAAATCATCGTACTTCGTGGCTTTTTGACATGTAACACAAGTTAGAAGATTATTGTTGTCCGATCGCTTGATCAACCTTCCCTTGAAGTTCAACTAACTTCATAATAATAGAAGCTGCTTGTGCATTCGTGATGGTTTGTTGTGGGTTGAATTTACCATTCGCACCTTCCAATAAACCAAGTTTAATGGCAATCGCTACGGCACCCTTATTGTTAATGGCTTCGGCATCGCTGAATTGAATGACGGATGGATCCTTGTGTAAGTACAAGGCTATCTTGTTATAGTTCACAATGGAAGATAGTTGAGTGGCTAACTCATCCCTTGTGAGTTTTTTGTCTGGTTGAAATGTAGTGTCGTTCTTGATCCATTCGCGTTCCACTGCAAAACGGACGACGCTATAAATAGGATTCTCTGGTGTAATGCCAGCTACAGAATCGGATTCCATGCCACCGTAATAACCTTCGACATAGGGTGTAATGGACTTTACGATCATCGTAAGCCAATCGCCTGTGGTAATGATGACGTCTGGGTTTACTTTGCCATCGGAATCTGGCGCAATAATGCCATAATCAATGAGTGTAGTAAGTTCCTTTTCTGCAGCATGGCCTATTAGATCTGTGGGGGTGATCATGTTGTTTAATGCTCGATAGCCGTCAAACATGGCTATCCATTTACCCGTAACGGCATCTAAGACTTGATTCGATTTAGAGATATCAATGTGAACAGGTGTATAGGTTAATCGTAGATGAGGTTTGATCAACTTTGAATCCGTATAATACCCGCCAAATTTAGAATACTGCAACTTCATTTTATATTGATTACGGTAAGCTTCCAGTGCTTCTTCTTTCGTAAGCTGAATGGCTGGTGTTTCTTTGATTTGCTCAAGACCTGTTAGATGATTGGCACTATAGGTTTGCAGTCTACCGTAAATATCGAAATTGATAAATACTTTGCCGTCACTCACAGGAAAACCTTTGTAAAAACGTTGAAATTCATATCGATATTGTTTACTATCTGCTTGGTATTCCCATCCTTTGTCGTAGGTAAGCATCTTCAGTTCATCCGTTGCATTTGGATATAAGCGGTTGACCAAGTCAATGGCATATTGTTGCGCCGTCTTGCTTGTTAATTTAGCGAGACCTTTAGGAATGCTAATATCTGAATTGGAGCCATTAGCCGCATAATTATTATATCGAAATTGTGTGATTTCTCCCGTAAATGCATCGACATCAGCATAATATTGCATTTGGAATTCGGGGCTACCGCCATCTTTTATCCATACAAGATTCCATAATTGTTGTGCTGGGTTAGCATAGTTAGGGATTAAATGTTTATTTTGTAGGACATAACCTGTAGGTATTTTAGCAATCTTCTGGACTATTGTCGCTGCCTCTTCGGAACTCAGTTGATCCTTTTGGTTCAGTGGTTTAAATCGATCCTTGGTCTGAGGAACTTCTGCGTACGTCATGGCTGAGGGTGGAATATCAGTACCTTCATAGGAAATCTTCTTACCTGTCATAGCGTCGATTGGGAAGTGGGTGTTCTCAAATGGACGATAAGCTAATATCCAGTCAGAGATTTTGTTGTTCCTGTATATCGGAATATAGTTTAGATCAATCTCTAAGTTTTCTTTGAATTGTTTGTTCGCTTGGATTTCAGTTATCTTTGGTGTTGGAGATGGGTAGGTTAATGATTCTGTAGGTTTGTTAAATTGTAGAATTTGACCGTTCGCACTCATCGTTAGATTAATCATTTCTGCTTGGGAGGGGATGCGGTTCTTATCAAGGGTGAAATAGAATGAGTATTGTAATGGACCGAATAAAGCTTGTCGATTGTCACTATAGTCTACATTTTGATCCTGTATTTCATGAACCGATTTTAATGATAGTGCGTTCACTGCGAATTTTTTTGCCTCAATTTTTGCTTGGTCTCTGGTTAGCTTAGGTGGATAATATGAGTCTATTTCACCTAATGGATAGTAGATGTATGCACTGATTAAGTTACCTGTAGTAGCATCGACTTGACTACTGAAACTAAGTTCTGTATTTTCCGATTTATAGCGCCATTGTATATCCCACATCTTTTGATCCGCCGAACCCGGATAATTGTTGTTACTCCCTAAGGTGATATTGGATGTTTCAGCATTCTTGAGTATGGGGAATAAATTTTTAACTTTTGCTACGGCCTTTTCTTTTGAGAATGCAACCTTAGAAGTAGAGGATGTTGTTAGAGTTTCAACCCTAGGTGCCGTTTCTGAGGTGGCAAACACATAACTTTGTGGTAGAAGCAGTGAGCAGGTGATCATGGTAAGTAGAGCGACTTTTGAAGTGCTGTGAATAGAACGAACAGACTTTTTTAACAAAATTCCTCATCCCCTCAACAATAAAATATATATTTTTATCCACGTACATTGTATAGACGCTATAACCATTAGAAGAGTTACGCCCAATCTATCTATATATTGTGATCTGGAAATGTATTCATGAGAACGATGAAATAAGTTAATTGAGAATGATTCTCATGAAATGTGACTAGAATCACAAGGGTGTTTGTCTAACTGCATTAGGATGAATACATAGCAAAGCGTTAGTGCAAGATGATTAGATATAAGTAATTAGTTACTTTCGTGATTGAAGTTCAAACCATATATTTAGGAGGTCTTTAAGATGGAGAAGAAAGAATTGCAAGTATTGAAAGATTATCAAGAGGACAAGTTCACGAAGAGAATTCTATTCAAAAGTGGCGGTAGTGTTGTGTTTGTTCTGAATTTCATGCCTGGTCAAGAATTGCCATCACACCAACATCCAGGGGCATCCGTATTCATTCTAGTCCTTAATGGGGGCGGAACGGTTACAGTAAATGGTGAAGAATCAAATCTAGTTCAAGATGATGTGATCTCCTGTGAGGGTGACGAGCATTTCTCATTTAAGAATACTAGCGACACTCCAACAAGTCTGTATGTTGTTCTTAGCAAGATACCTGATGAAAGATATGCGCAAGACGTGTAGGAGGCAATCAATTATTTAAGAGTATATTTCGATAAAAACGTATAATGAATAAAGAAACATCCCTTAGTCTCCATTATTTGGAGATTAGGGATGTTTTCCATTGTGTACGTTTAGTAGGATAACCTAACTTTGTGTTTATAAATATTATTCGAATCCACCCCTTTAACGGGTGCTTTACTAATCTTAGTTTTTATGGATAGAAACTCAGATTGACTATAACCCATCTCATTCATTAAATAGTTCGCAACTTTATGATTCATATTTTCTTTAAATAGAAATATCCCAAATATATAAATGAATATAAGAATAAATAAGATTGAGATCTTTTTCATAATTCATCTCCTTAGATTACATCTATTGTATTCATCTATTCTTCAATGATAATATCACTATTACTTTATCCCGGGGGAACAAGCAGAAAAACATTCTCCTTTTCCAAATTCACTTTTGTATAGTTTATATTTAGAAGCCATAGGTTAAAGTGATTCTGGTCATAAAGAGCGCTTACGAATAAATAGGATGTGTCAAAGTGGAAATATGAATATAGCAATTGACGGATATAGTGGAGCCATATATCATAGTGATAACTAAATATATTGCTATGAGCTAATGCTTTAGTGTGGCATATCATAACAGCGGTGATGCCTGTCTGTTGTAGCCTATTACTAATAAGCAGTGAATTCACAAGTAACCATTAGAAAAGGGGAGTTATAATGATTAAAAAGGGTTGGGTTGCACTTCTATTGTCCGCGATAATGATTCTGGTAGTCGCTTGTGGGAATAACGGAGCTAAGACAACGAATGAATCTTCTGGAACCAACACTGGAAGTGATACGAATGCGGATAAGAAAACATACAAAGTCGCTATTTCTCAAATCGTCGAGCACTCATCATTAGATGCAACACGCGAAGGATTCATACAAGCTTTGAAAGATGCTGGAATTACTGAGGGTGATAACCTAAAGATTGATTATAATAATGCGCAGGATGATCAGACGAATAATATGACGATTGCACAGAAGATTAATTCAAGCGATGCGGAACTGGTTCTTGCTATTGCAACACCTTCGGCACAAGCTGTCGTACAGCAAGTGAAGGATAAGAATATCGTATTTGCTGCTGTTACAGATCCTCTCGATGCCAAAATTGTAACGAATTTAGAAAATCCAGGGGGTCGTGTAACAGGTGTATCCGATACGAATCCTAAAGCAATCATTAAATTAATGGATTTCATGGCAGCTAACTTTCCTAAAGTGAAGACTGTCGGAATGGTTATTAATGAAGGTGAACCTAATGCCATTATGATGTCTAAACTTGCAGAGGAAGCGTTAGCGAAGCATAATATTAAGCTTGTGAAAGCTGCGATTACAAATACATCAGAAGTGAAGCAAGCTGCGGAATCACTCATAGGTCGTGCAGATGCATTCTATATTGCACTTGATAATAGAGTCGTTAGTGGTGCAGAAGCAATCATTCAAGTAGCTAACGAGAAGGACATTCCATTCTTTTCCAGTGATCGCGATACAGTTGAAAAGGGGGCATTTGCAACCGTTGGATTCAAATATTTCGATCATGGATATCAAGTTGGGCAAATGGCGGCAGATATTCTTAAAAATAACAAGAAGCCAGAAGATATGCCTGTTGGTATGCAAGAGAAGTTAGATCTTATTTTGAATATCAAAGCTGCGGGTGAACAGGGAATTGAAGTAACAGATGAGATGAAGGCACAAGTAGAAGACGCAGAAACGAATATTATTGAGTAATACTCAACTGAAAAGGTACTACTCAGCATTTATTCACAGGGAGTGGCCGATATGTATCGACCACTCCCTTTACGTCTAAGAGGAGGTAATCATAATGATCGACTCATTATTGGGTGCGTTAGAGTCGGGGATGTTATATGCATTTATGGCGCTAGGTGTGTATGTTACATTTCGAATTTTGGATTTTCCAGACTTAACAGTTGATGGTAGCTTTACGACAGGTGCTGCTATAGCTGCAGTGATGATCACGCAGGGGTATTCCCCTTTTCTGGCAACATTGGCCGGGTTTGCTGGTGGAGTTGTAGCAGGTATTTGTACAGGTCTGCTACATACGAAAGGGAAGATTAATGGATTGATGTCTGGCATTCTGATGATGATTGCACTTTATTCCATTAATATGAGAATTATGGGGAAACCCAATATATCTATATATGGGTTGAACTCGATATTTACTTCTGTAAAACCACTTGTTGTGATCCCAATTGTGGTAATCATCGTGTTGGTTTTGCTAGGTCGCTTCCTATACTCTGATCTAGGTTTAGCGTTAAGGGCTACTGGAGACAATGAACGAATGATTCGTAGCTTTGGCGCAAATACCGACCTGACCAAAATTGTCGGCATTAGTCTTGCGAATGGATTAGTAGCACTTTCGGGGGCGCTACTCGCCCAACACTCTTCTTTTGCTGACTTATCCGGTGGTGTCGGAATGATCGTCATTGGATTGGCTTCGGTTATTATTGGTGAAGCAGTATTCGGGGCTAAGAATGTCGTTCATCATATCATATCAGTTGTGCTAGGCTCTATCATTTACCGCGTTGTCGTTGCACTTGCCCTGCGTGTTGATTGGTTAGAAGCATCTGACATGAAGCTGATAACAGCGATTATTGTTATCGTGGCACTCGTTCTTCCATCTACAAGACGTGTTATAAAGCAGAAGAAGATGGCTAAGAAGCGTTCTATGGAAATATTAAACATTGGTCAAGATCAAACGATAGGAGGTGGTATGTGATGCTTCAGCTAAATCATGTAGCGAAGTTGTTTAATCCCGCCACACCTGATGAGAAGATTGCTCTATTTGACTTACAGTTACACTTGAAGCCAGGTGACTTTGTTACTGTTATCGGGAGTAATGGTGCGGGTAAGTCTACCTTGATGAATATTATCTCTGGCGTGATGAAGCCAGATACAGGACATGTCATGATAGATAATCAAGATATTACCCATCTACCAGAATACCGTCGGAGTCGTTGGATCGGACGAGTATTTCAAGATCCAATGGCAGGAACAGCTCCTTATATGACGATCGAAGAGAATCTTGCGATGGCCTATGCTAGAGGGAAGAATCGAGGACTTGGTCTTGGAGTCAGAGCAAGCAAACGTAAGCTGTTTCGTGAAGAATTATCTCGCCTTGGTATTGGTCTGGAAGAACGATTACATGCCAAAGTCGGAATGCTCTCGGGCGGTGAACGGCAGGCGCTAAGCTTACTTATGGCTACATTCACGAAACCCCAAATATTGCTGCTAGATGAACACACGGCGGCGCTTGATCCATCACGAGCAGAGCTGATTACTCAACTGACGGATAGTATTGTTCGTGAGATGAACCTGACCACCTTAATGGTTACGCATAACATGGAGCAGGCCATTCGGTTAGGGAATCGTCTTATCATGATGGATGGTGGACGAATCATATTAGATATTGATGAAGTGAAGAAGAAAGATTTGACTGTAGAAAGATTGCTTGGCGAGTTCGAACAAATCAGTGGACATAAATTAGCTGACGATCGACTTGTTCTAGGTTAACGTGTCTGCTGACCATGATAGTATCAACAAGAAGTGGATATTCTCACCATCAATATGAATCAGCCACATATAAATTCAATTGCGTGCAACTGCATGTAATTTGAGGTTGCAAGGCATGTCTTACTAGACCATAAGAAATAAAGCATGAACCTATAGGGCTCATGCTTTATTTCTTATTTACTTACATGAACTAGATTGATCTTTTTATCAAATGTTACTTTTAGGTGATAAACAGTTGCGACGGGTACTAATGGTATATATATTCTATTGTTGCTTAGTATAATCTTTGTATCTAAATCAATCTTCTCATTGCCGGCCATAAAGTAATTATCTCCAACATGAAATTGAAGGATAGGTGTAGTATTAGTTGCAAAATCCGAATCGAAAATATGAAGTGTTTTGGATTTAGAATCAAAAGATATTGCTTTAGAGTTAACAAGAAAAGGAAGACAATTCAACAATCCAATGAAGTCTACATAAGTTCGGCCATTGATTATTTGCCCGGTAAAGGATTTTTCGCCTAGTACAGAAGATTTAATGTTAACATTGGGAATACTTGAACCTGCATTGACGGACATACTGAAGGTGATCAACATCATTGCCGTTATTACTAAAGTGAATCCTTTTTTCAAAAACATCATCTTTTTCACACTCCTACTTTTTTATTATTAACGAATAAAATGGTTGATATGTTGCATTATTTTGTGAAAAAGAGGAAGCGGGGCTATCTTCCTCTTAGTAAATTTTATACTGTTCATCCCTGTCTGTAGTACTATAAACAGTTTTAATGTAATCGATTGTTCCTCCATGTCTCCATGTGTTCTCAAATCATTCCACTAACAGCAGAAGGATAGACCGTTCCAGTTCCATTGTTAGTTAACCACCGATAATTCCCCCACTTTCCATAAGATCCATAAGGTACTTGGAATTTACCGCTAGAACCGATAGGCATAGCAATTGCTGTAACTCTTTTCACTTTTTTATTCAAAGAATTATAACCATTAAATTTTACTACATATAAATTACTGTATCCAATTTGATAAGTAAGAGTTAGAACAGAATCAGTTGTATGGTAATATACCTTGTAGCCAGCAATCGTTTGACCGCCAGTGTAGGGATGTGCGAAATCATAATAATAACTATCTTTGTCATTCCCAGTTGAAGGTGTTGTAATATCGTGAGTTGGTTTTGCATGGAAGAGAGCAAACCATCCATTTCCTTGAGTACCTTTGTATGTGCCAAAGCCTACCTCGGCAATTCCGACATCATTTTGATCAATACCTGTATACATATAGGCAGCTTCACCAAAAGTAGTAGCTCTGTTTGTATCATATATAGGAAGAGTAACATCATCTGCCACCGCACCAGTATAACTTAAACTTGTTGTACTAGAAGGTGATGTAAAACGATGGAATGCACCAGTAGTTGAGCCTGCAGGTACAGGATAACTATCTGGCAATGCTGAGAGCGGTTGAACGACCCCCTCACTTTTAGTTACATACTGGGATCTTTCCGTTATTGCCTTATCTGACTTGCCAAAGCGATGGAGAGCATCACCTTGACTAGAACTGTCTGCAGCGACTAACTCTCCATCATCATTAAAAGTCATTATAACAATCTCGGCTTTTTTTAGCTTATAAATGTTTCCTTTAGTTTTTTCATCTGTTAAGCCTTTGCTCAACGAAGTAGAGTTAATATCCGTTATTGTTGGAAGATTGCTAGAGATAAGCTCTTGATTTATCGCTTCTAGTCTGTATTTATCAAATTCAATAACGGTAGTTGGGGCTGCAAAAGCTGATGTGACAGAAAGTAGAATAAGAGATGATGTTACTAGTCCGATAGTTGCAATTTTTTTTAGTTTCATTGTAAGCTCCTTTAGTTTAGTAATCTTGTAATTGCCGGCCAGAAATTACATTAATTAGTATATGTCTAGACAAATTATAATTCGAGAATTCTCTCTTCAAACCTAATAATAACTTTTATTGAAATAATTACTAGAGGTTTTTTTGTTATATTAAGTCAGAATTTATATATAAAAGTCGAATAATGGAATTTTTTATTTATTCATAAGAAATTTGATAGAATCACTCAATAAATGTGCATAAGTGAGTAAATCTAGTAGATTATTTACAACAAAATTCTAGGTTTCACATTAAACTAAAGACGGTGATATTAAATTGTTTTAAAATGAAAAAATCATATTACAGATCTAAGTTTTGCACGTATAAACTATATTGTTTCTGAGCAAATGTATGAACTACTACTCTTTTGCGATATATTATGGCAGAGGAGTTTTTAATTATTGGGAAAACTTAAAGGAGCGACGAACATGTTTAGAAAAAATAAAATGTATTGGGTATTCAGTGCCTTTTTCTTTTTCTACTTTTTTTGTTTTTCTTCGTCGATGTCACTCTTTGGAATATGGCTCGGACATGTGGCAGGGTTGGATGGAACAGGCAGAGGGATCGTATTTGCGATTAATTCCATTGGTGTTTTGTGTATACATCCGATGTATGGATTTATTTCAGATAAAATAGGGTTGAAGAAGAATTTATTATCTGTCATTATCCTATTGTTGATTTTGGCAGGTCCATTCTTTCAGTTCGTGTACGGACCTCTTCTTATGTACAATTTATATGTCGGCGCTATTGTGGGAAGTTTCTATTTAGGTGCTGCATTTACATCAGGCAATGCTGCGGTCGAGACATTTATTGAGAAAATTGGGCGAACGTATAACTTTGAGTATGGTCAATCTAGAATGTTTGGTTCATTGGGTTGGGCAGTTGCAACATTCTTCGCAGGTCAGACATTTAATGTGAATCCTAACCTTAATTTCTGGGTATGCTCAGGATCAGCCGTTATTCTTGCGATTCTGCTGTTGATTACCAAAGTTACACCATTGGATTCTAATGTAGACAATGATCCTAAATTAAAAATAACAACTAAAGATGCCTTTAGCTTTAATGATGTTATTAGGTTAATACGTACAACAAAGTTTTGGGCATTCGTGTTATATATTTTAGGAATTACTTGCGTGTTCACTGTATATGATCAGCAGTTTCCAGTGTATTTTGCTTCTTTGTTTGAGTCGCCAGAGACAGGCAATCGGATGTATGGTTACTTGAATAGTGTACAGGTGTTCTTCGAAGCCATATTTATGTTCTGTGCGCCGTTCATCGTGAATAAAATTGGACCCAAAAATGGCCTGCTCATGGCAGGCACACTTATGGCGATTCGAATCACTTGTTCCGGGCTTGCTGATGGGATTCCGTTGGCAGTAGCAGGGACGAAATTAATTCATTCACTTGAAATTCCCGTGATGTTCATATCAATATTTAAGTATATACGTACGCATTTCGATGCCAGTGTATCCTCAACGATGTATTTGATTGGTTATCAATTCAGTGGTGCTCTCGGTGCAACGATACTATCTCCAATTGCCGGAAGATTGTACGATAGTATTGGCTTCTCGCATACATATCTTTGGTCAGGTGCCTATGTGTTTGTATTTACAGTGATTTCTGTATTTACTTTGCGAAATTAACCTATTGTAATTTTCCCTTCAGGATAACGAAACTTTTCTTTTTGTTTCTTAGGTGTTAGTGCGTAAGCTAGTGTTAATGGGCCTAATCGTCCTAGGAACATCAGGAAGGTCATGGCACCTTTTCCAAAACTTGATAAATCAGGCGTAATGCCCATGGATAGACCACATGTTCCAAAGGCCGAGGTCGTCTCGAATAGAAGGACTAGAAATTCACGATCTTCTGTAATGGACAATACCATGGTAAATGAGATGACTAATATAAAAGCTAATAATGTAAGTGTAATCGCCTTATAGACGACTTCTTTGGCGATACGATTGCGAAAGAATATAACGTCTTCTCGTCCTCGCGCCATAGCATACACGGCTCCTAATAGAATAGCGAATGTAGTCACTTTAATTCCTCCACCTGTTGAACCTGGTGCTGCTCCAATGAACATCCATATGATCATAAAGAACTGCGTAGACTGTCGCAACATGGAGGTATCAAGGGTACTAACTCCGCCACTACGTGTAGTGACTGATTGTAAGGTAGATGCTACGACCTTGTCGATGGGACTTAGTGCTTGTAAAGAATGGATATTCGTATATTCAAAAATATAAATAACGATCGAACCAATTACGAGAAGAGACAAGGTGACCGAGAGAACAACCTTGCTATGAAGCGAAAGCTTCCTAGACTTACTAAATCCGAGAAGATCGGATATAACAATAAATCCAATCCCACCAAGAAAAATAAGAAGGATGAGAATAATATTTACATAGGGATCATCCACATATGGACTGAAGCTATTAAATGGCCCGTGCGTATTTCCCATGACATCAAAGCCTACATTTGTAAACGAAGATATGCTATGAAAAATTCCGAAATATAAGGCTCGAAGGAAAGGCATGTCCATAGAAAAGCGAATAAATAGTAGCAATGCCCCAATCAATTCTATGGTTAGGGAGTATACAATCACCTTACGTATCAATCGAACGATACCTTCCATGCTACCATGATTCATAGCTTGTTGAAGAATCAGACGCTCTTTAATCGATATTCGTTTGTTAAATACTAGAGCAATTAATGTCGCCATCGTTGTAAAACCTAATCCACCTATTTGACATAGTGTCAGTAAGACAATTTCTCCGAAAAAGGATAACTGCGTCCCTGGATCAATGACGGCAAGCCCAGTCACACATGCTGCAGATGTTGCCATAAATAGAGCGTCCTTAAAGGACAAACCTACGCCAGTACTTGATGCAATAGGTAAAGATAGCAAGATTGCTCCTAGACATATAATTATGGCGAAACCTATGGCTAGTATTTTTGGAGGCGTTAATAAATAGCGTAAGAACTTTCTTTTCTTCAAAGGATTCATGTTAGAACTCACTTTCTTGAATGTCATTTGGTTTATTATAATGTAAGGGGCTTTTATAGAACAGCCTTGACTTACATAAATGTATGTATTGAGTTATGATTAAGAATTATGGCATACAACATGGAGGTAGTTATAATGATAAGAGCCGCAAAGAAAGAAGATGTAACTTACGTATCTCGATTAATGTATGATGCACTACATGATATTGCCCATCAATTAACAGGACAAGACCTTGAACAAGATACACTTGATACGTTGGATCAATTCTTCGTCCAAGAAACAGGGCGTTTAAGCTACCGTCAAATGTTGGTGAAGGAATTAAATGGGGCCGTAGTTGGCTTAATCATATCTTACGCAGGTGCGGATTCCAATACATTAGATCAACCCATATTGGATTACCTACGTATATTAAAGAATGATACTAGTATCATGCTAGATAAGGAAACGGACGAAGGGGAATATTACATAGATACATTATCCGTATCCCCAGACTACAGCAGACAAGGGATCGGTGCTGAATTAATGCTTGCAGCTGAGGCTGAAGCGGTTAAGAAACAGATTCCACTAATGTCATTACTTGTCCTAACAGAAAATGTGGGTGCATACACTTTGTATCAAAGATCAGGATATGTGACCGATAAGGAGCTCATCGTTAATGGGCGATTATACCACCATATGGTGAAGCCAATAGTCGTCGAACGATGAATGGAAGATGGATTTGCCGAATAGAATGACTATAGAGTGGTGAATAATTTTGAATCCCATCGTGATTAGAGGTATAATTTTATTCGATTGTTTATTCTCACCACACCGAACAAGTTCGGTTATAATAAGAAGACCATAATAGAATGAGGGATCAGAACATGATTGTGATTAAGACAAAAGAACAGATTCAGAAAATGAAACTTGCTGGAGACATTCTCGCTGAATGCCATCGCCAGATTCGGAAAATGATCGTACCGGGTATTACAACGTTAGAGATCGATCGCTTTGCGGAAGCATTTATCATTAAAAATGGGGCAACACCAGAACAAAAAGGCTATAATGGTTATCGATTTGCAACTTGTGCATCGGTTAACGATGTGATCTGTCATGGATTTCCTTCTCATACGAAGCTAAAAGAAGGCGATATTGTCACCATTGATATGGTCGTGAATCTTAATGGATGGCTGGCAGACTCCGCTTGGTCTTACGCTGTAGGTCAAGTATCTGAACAATCACAGAAGTTGATGGATGTTACGAAAGAATCCATGTACAGAGGAATTGAGAAAGCTGTTATTGGCAATCGGATCGGTGATATCTCACATGCTATTCAGGTCTTCGCTGAAGCTGAGGGCTTCTCTGTCGTAAGAGAATTTATTGGTCATGGTATTGGTTCAGATATGCATGAAGACCCACAAGTTCCTCACTATGGACCTCCTAATCTCGGTCCACGATTGAAAGAAGGAATGGTTATAACGATTGAACCTATGATTAACACAGGAACGTATCGTAGTAAATTGGATGAGGATGGTTGGACCGCAAGAACGCTTGATGGTGGATTAACAGCACAATATGAGCATACGATCGCCATTACACAGGATGGTCCATTGATTCTTACAGATCAAGGGGACTAAATGAATTGAATTGACCTCACCTGAATAGAGGGTTCTCTACTAACCATTTCATATGGTATCGGAGTCCCTCTATTTCTTCGCGCAAATAAATTGAGTATAAATGTCATCTTGTACATTCCGATCTAGTTTGTTATGGTATGCAACATATAAGATAAGACTGAAAGTGAGCCGTGATGAAATGAAAAGAATTGCATGGGTAACCGATAGTACATGTACAATTGATCCTCAGTTCGCTAAAGAGAACCATATCTATATTGTTCCTCTTCTTTTAGTGATAGGTAATGAGAGCTATAAGGAAACGATAGATATTACAGATGAAGAAGTGTATGAGAAGTTATCTTCCGGGGCAACAGCAGGTAGTTCACAGCCACCCATTGGAGAATTTATTGAGTTATACGAATCACTAAAGAATACGTATGATGAGATTATCGCAATTCATTGCTCGTCTAAGCTGAGCGGCACGTTCGATACATCGATGCAAGGCGCCGAGATTGCCGAGACTACCGTAATTGGAATTGACTCCAAGGTCGGTGCGTTTCCACTTCGAGAAATGATCATGAAAGGCTTGGAATTACAACAACAGGGACATGCTGCAACTGAAATCAAAAATCATATTGATAACATGATTGAACAAACCGAGTTCTTTCTCATCCCATCGAGTCTACAGCAACTGCATCGTAGTGGTCGGGTGTCTGGTACACAGCTGGTCATCAGTAATTTGTTGAAAATACATTTAATTATTCGTTTTGACCAAGGTAAAATCTTTGTTCAAGAAAAAATACGAACGCTCAAAAAAGCTAAACAAAGACTACTAGATTATATGATGCTTGATGCAGATAGAATGCAAAGTATCTGCATTATGCATGCGAATAACATAGAATTAGCTATAGAAATCAAAGACGAGATCACGTTACTTGCACCCCATCTAAACATAGAGATTATGACTTTTATTCCTGTCGTAGGAATTATTGCGGGAGAAGGTACAATTGGGCTTTGTTGGATAAAGAAATATAAAGAGGATTAGTTTCGATATGCTATTCAAAGTATTAAAAGTGAATGTTATAACTAAAATGTACCCTATAGAATAGACACTTTAAAAAAGTCTACTCTATAGGGTACATTTTAAACATAAAGGGTGGAAGGGACTTTTCCTCTAATTTAGTATCTTTTCTAGTGATTTAATTTCCCATGCTTCATTGTGAATGGTGATTGATTACTTCATTCTACATGAATCAGCCATGGGATCTTTTTGTTAGACAGGAACACTAATCTGTCTTAATCTCTGTCGCTGATGTTACAAAAGGGTAATTGGTTGGAATAGAGATTTGTCTAACTATGAAAAATTAGGTATAGTTCTCGTATAATGTGTAATATGTGAAGAGAGGAAGACTATGGCAACTATACATGATGTGGCATCAAAAGCAGGCATTTCCGTTACTACAGTGTCGAGAGTTCTTAATAATAGAGGCTACATAAGTGACGCAATGCGTAAAAAAGTATACAGTACGATGGAAGAACTTAATTATCACCCCAATGAGATAGCTAGATCACTAGTACGCAAGCAATCAAATATTATAGGTCTTATCATTCCAAGCGTATCACACCCATTCTTCGCAGAACTTGCAGATCATGTTGAATATTATGCTTATCAAAATGGTTGTAAAGTTCTCTTATGTAACTCACGCTTGGACCCTGTCAAGGAGAGAGAATATATTGATATGCTGAAACGCAATCGGGTCGATGGAATTATTATGGGCAGTCATACACTTGAAGTGGATGATTATAGAAACCTGAAGTCGCCTATAGTCACCATTGATCGCCAAATAGATATGAATATCCCATGGATTTCATCAGACAATTATCAAGGAGGAAAGCTTGCGACAGAACTCCTTATTCGTAAAGGTTGTAAGAAAATTGCCCATATCTGTGGCAATCTAGAACTAAATCTTCTTGCGAACAAGCGAAGCGATGCATTTCAGAATGTTGTAAATAAGGTTGGAATAGAACATGTTGTTATTCAGACAGACATGAATGTATTTGATCAAATGCAGTATGACAAAATCATTTATAAGTTAATTACTGAACATCCGGATGTTGATGGAATATTTGCAACTAGTGATATTATTGCAGCCTATACGCTTAAAGCCTTTATCAAGGCAGGTAAACAAGTGCCAAAGGATGTTCGTATCGTCGGATATGACGATGTGGCCGCAGCAATGTGGCTTACTCCTGAGATCACTACTATTAGGCAACCGATCGGAGAAATAGGTAGATTAGCTGTAGAATTGATTGGTAAACAACTAGAGGGAGAATCTTTTCTTACTGAGAATCTATTACCTGTTGAATTAATGGAGCGGGGAACAACTTAAAAATATACAAGATATATCATTGAAAGTATGTTTTAAAATATTATATGCTAAACGATTGACATATGCTAAACGCTTAGCATATAATTCGAAATGTAAGCGGTTCATAAAGAGTCGCTACAACATCAAATCGCATTGGGGGAAAAAGAATGAAGAGTTATAAAGGAATCCAAATGCTCACAGTATTATTAGTAATGGTCATGATCTTCACAGCTTGTGGTAATGCAAGTAACAATGGTACATCAAAGACTTCCAATACTTCTGTAGAAGCTAGTAAGGAACCTAAAGGCACCCAAGAAAAAGAAGTGAAAATTACGTTATTGAATTCCAAAGGAGAAATTCAAGAACAACTTGAAGATGCAGCTAAAGCATTTCATGAGGATAATCCCAATATAGTTTTAGATGTACAAATAGTGCCTGCTGGTGGTTCACCTTTTGAACGTGCATCAACATTGTATGCATCCGGTAATCCACCGACGATGATTATGCTAGATACGGGTGATGTTGAGAAGTTTAAGGATCGTATTCTTGATTTGAGTGGTGAGAAGTGGAGTGCTGATGCTGTTGAGAATGCAAATTCTTTAACTACATTTGATGATAAGAATTACGCTTTTCCATTTGCCATTGAAGGTTACGGTTTTATCTATAACAAAGCTGTTGTTGATAATGCTGTAGGAGGAGTATTCGATCCTACGTCTATCAATACAACAGAATCGCTTGAGAAACTATTTCAGCAGATAGAGGCTTCTGGTAAGAAGGCGCTCGTTGTTTCACCAATGGATTGGTCATTGGGTGCTCACTATCTACCTTTGGCTTATGCCGGTCAGAATAAAGATATGGCTGAAGTGAACACATTCGTTGATTCTTTAAAAGCAGGACAAATCGATTTATCTACAAACAAAGTATTTAATGGTTTAATGGATACTTTTGATGTCATGATGAAATACAACATGGATAAGGATTCTCCGTTATCTGGCGCATACGAACGTGGTCCAGAGCTTCTAGGTAAAGGTGAAGTGGGTATCTGGTTTATGGGGAATTGGGCTTGGCCGCAAATTGAAAGCTTTGATACTTCCACGGATAAGAATTATGGTTTTCTTCCAGTACCGATTAGTAACAATGCCGACGATTATGGTAACCAAGAGATTTCTTCTGCCGTTTCCAAACGAATCGTTCTAGACAAAGAGAAAAGCTCCCCTGAGCAGCAAGAAGCAGCAAAGAAATTTCTGGATTGGATCGTTTATGAAGAAAAGGGTCAAGATTTCTTAGTTAATAAAGCAAGTATTATTCCAGCATTTAAGAATATTACTCTTCCCGCTGCTGATCCACTTGCACAATCCATCCAAGATTATATTGCAAAAGGTAAATCAGAGCAGTCTATGAGCTTACTTCCTGCTGATCACTGGGCTAACGTTGGTGCATACATGCAGAAGTATCTTGCCAAGGCTGGTGATCGTGCCGCATTAGCTAAAGAAATTCAAACGTACTGGAAGGGCGTTAAATAGTGTTGATGATGACATTCTAAAAAGAGTGAAGGGATAGGACAATGTTGTCTTATCCCTTGATTTAATCGAATCAATCAACATAATTTTGAGTTTTATCACAGAAAGCGAGAGGGATCATTATGATCGCAGAAAAGGGAGTGGGGAAACAACTGCGCTCACGACTTATATTTACTGGGCCTACGTTGTTTGCTTTTGTTACAGTGATGATTATACCTTTTTTATACGGAATTTATTTGACCTTTACGAATTGGGACGGTATAGCTACGAGCCATTCATTAGTAGGATTTCAGAATTATGTTTCAGTCTTCTCTGATATAGCCTTTTGGAAATCATTCGGACTTACGCTCAGATACGTATTTTTCACAGTCATTATAACGAATGTTATAGCTTTTGGACTCGCCTATATACTGACAAAAGGACTGAAAGGCCAAACCGTGTTTCGTGCTGGATTCTTCCTTCCGAACCTTGTGGGTGGAATTGTACTGGGTTTCACATGGCAGTTTATTTTTAATAACGTTGTCGTATATTTAGGGCAAAAGGCTGGAATTGCAATATTTAGTGTATCGTGGTTATCTGATCCTAATAAAGCTTTTTGGACACTTGTAATCGTATCCGTGTGGCAATATGCCGGTTATATGATGGTTATTTACATTGCAGGTCTGTCAGGTGTACCTAATGATATTTTGGAAGCAGCTAGCATTGACGGTGCAAGCAGTTGGACGAAGCTTCGTAAAATGATTTTGCCACTGATGGTACCTTCCTTCATCGTATGTATATTCTTATCTTTACAACGTACATTCATGGTCTATGATGTCAATCTTTCATTAACCAAGGGTGGACCTTTTAAAAGTACAGAGTTTGTGTCTATGCACGTATACGAGAAGGCATTTCTATCGCGAGACTATGGGGTAGGTCAAGCTGAGGCTCTTGTTCTCTTCATTCTCGTTGCTGTAATAACGTTGCTTCAAGTGTACTTTAGTAAGAAGTTGGAGGTGGAGGCATAATGGCACGTAATAAATTTATGCTCCAATGGACCAAATTCATAGTAATGACTGCCGGTCTTTTTCTCTTTATTATTCCTTTTATATTCTTATTATTGAATTCATTTAAAGAGAGTAAAAAAATTACTTCTAATCCATTATCTCTTCCTCCAAGTCTTGACTTTTCGAATTATAGATTGGCATTTGATAAAATGGGCTACTTATCAGCATTTTCAAATTCTTTGATCATTACCTTGTGTAGCGTATTGTTAATTGCACTTTTCGCTGCAATGACAGCTCATTACTTTGTGAGAAATAATACGAAATTTAACCAATATACTTTTTTATTAATGGTGGCATCAATGATTATTCCATTCCAGGCGATCATGATCCCATTGGTAAAAATTTATGGATCTCTTGATTTATTAAACAGTAAGTGGTCATTGGTGTATATGTACATTGGTTTTGGTAGTTCACTAGCCGTTTTTATTTATCACGGTTTTGTAAAAGCTATTCCAGCAGAGTTGGAAGAAGCAGCTCTAATTGATGGTTGTACACCAGTACAGACATTCTTCCGTATTGTATTTCCTGTATTGATGCCTACTACAGTAACAATTGCAATTCTAAATGTATTATGGATCTGGAATGACTTTTTACTTCCATCACTAGTATTGATTAGTCCTGAATCGAGAACACTTCCACTATCAACCTATTCCTTTTATGGTACCTATACTGTTGATTATGGACCGCTTATGGCTAGTCTTGTACTGACAATTCTACCCATAGTTGTTGTGTATATATTTGCTCAGAAGTATATCATTCAAGGTGTCATGCAGGGTTCTATTAAATAAAACTGTAAGGAGTAGGATGACTTATCAAACAGACGATGAACTATACTAGAGAGAATGCTAACTTGTTTATTCAACAAACCAAAAAAAACGTACGGATGGATTACCGATTAAATTATCATCTGATGGCAGAAGTAGGTTGGATGAACGATCCCAATGGATTCATCCAATATAACGGCGAGTTTCACTTGTTCTATCAGCATTATCCTTATAAAACGATTTGGGGACCAATGCATTGGGGGCATGCTGTAAGCCGCGATCTGGTAAAGTGGGAGTATCTACCTATAGCATTAGCTCCAGATGAAGACTTTGACCGGGATGGCTGTTTCTCTGGGAGCGCCATAGAAAGAGATGGCAAGTTGATATTAATGTACACTGGACATGTCGTAACTGGGCCTGATAAAGAACTAGATTATAAGCAGTCACAAGGAATTGCCGCGGCTGATGATGGAGTAAACTTCACAAAGTGGGAGTCTAATCCTGTTATCTCATATGATGAAATTCCAGAAGAAATCAGTCAGAAAGATTTCCGCGATCCTAAGTTGTTTATACGTAATGGTCAATATTATATTGTATTAGGATCAAATGATGCAAAAGGTAATGGGCTTGTACTACTGTACCGCTCGGACGATTTGAAACAATGGACCTATGTAAATGTGATTGCATCTAGTGATGGACGATTCGGTGATAACTGGGAATGTCCGGATCTATTCCAAATTGATGATAAAGATGTATTGATGCTATCTCCACAGAGAATGCCTGCGCAGGGAGAATCTTACTGTAACCTTCACTCCACAATGACTATAATAGGAAAATTAGATCTAACAACAGGACTCTTCCATGCTGAGCAGTATGCACCGATAGATCATGGGTTTGATTATTATGCTCCGCAGACAACGGAAGATGATAATGGGCGTCGTATCGTTATCGCTTGGATGGATATGTGGGAATCGGAAATGCCAACCCAACAAGACCATGGTTGGGTTGGAGCTATGAGTTTACCACGTGAAGTGTTGTTGAAAGATGGAGTCATCGTATATCGTCCATTGAAAGAGATCGAGTCTTATCGAACAAATGCTTACAATGTCAATAATCTAATAATAAATGGAATACATGATATAGATACTCATGGTGATAGCTATGAATTACAAATTTTAGTAGATGTTGAACAATCATTAGAATTTGGGTTGAAATTACGCACAGGAACAGG
This sequence comes from Paenibacillus sp. CMAA1364, assembly GCF_054373195.1. Taxonomy (NCBI): domain Bacteria; kingdom Bacillati; phylum Bacillota; class Bacilli; order Caryophanales; family Paenibacillaceae; genus Paenibacillus; species Paenibacillus sp. CMAA1364. The sequence goes on from NZ_JBITNB010000003.1 coordinate 209,763, forward strand.
TAAGAATGGATTAGAGGAGACGGTTATTTCTTATGACATGAAGACAGAAATGCTACGATTCAATCGTGACCTCTCCGGGATTGGACCAGGTGGTGAACGTAAAGTATATGTTCCGTTAAAGGATGGACGGTTATCTTTACGTATTTTCGTAGACAAATGTTCTATTGAAGTATTTGCGAATGAAGGCGAAGTGGTTATGACTGGACGTATTTATCCAGGCGAAGAGTCTCAAGGAATTAAAATTTATTCAGAGGGACCAAGTCAAGTTATTTCTTTTGAGAAATGGGATATACTTTAGAGTCATTGTAGATGTAGAAGGATGGAATGTTACTACATCATAAAACACGGTGTAGCTTATACAATTTCTATATGTGAAGTGCACCCCTTAGAATAGACATTGGAGAAACCCTTGGGTAAATCCGGTGTCATTCAAGGGGTGCACTTTTTGTATGCAGCACAAAAAGGTTTGAAGTTTATGTGTTATCCGGACTCTCTAACAATAGAAGTTGTCCGACTGCTTGTGGATGTTGGAAGGTTCTACAGAAAGATTACAGAGCACGTAGAGATAAAAGATATAAAACGTATGTGTTTAGGTTAGAAAGCATCGAGTAGATATCCTGATTACATCATGGGTTATATCGTCAATATGTTATTGTAGTTAATCACAAGAAAATATTACGAATCATGAAGGATCTTCGTATTTAAGCAATCATATACCGCACAATGTCCGCAGAAAAACCTGTAAGGTAGCTGTTTAGTATGGGAAATTGGTTTGCATTCGCAGTGGTGCTCAGGTTTCACATCAAAATGTAGAAGATTTTTTTGTCTACAAAATGGAAATATGTTCAGACTGGAACGGATTTTTCTTTGTTTGTAGATGTGGTATGATGTGGATTATAATAGTTAAGCTTATTACGGTTGGTATCGTGAGATAAGTATGAATTAAGAATGGGAGGAGTAGAAGAAATGGAACTCATCAATCGTGCAGACGTACAACTCTTCATTGATCAATTCAAAGATCATTATCTTTATATTCATCTAGAGATGACAACAGGAGCCTACGCTTCTCACAACGATCAATCGAAATTTACGGCATCGACATTTATGAGTAATGGCATGATTCGATATTCTTTAGGTTCAATTGAAGGAGCCGGCTCCTATCGTGTTGGACTCAAGTTAGATAAAGGCTGGGTATACTCCCAAGGTCTAACTCACTGGGATGCCAATGATACAGAGCGCCTCATCCTCGCTGGTCATGATAACGATGGCAAATTAGTCGTATCGCTTCAATTAAGTAAGCAACCATTTTAATTCACAAGACACGGATAAGTTAGCTAATTACATCAGCATTCGTTATTTGTCCAAAAGAAAGAAGTTGATATTACATGGAACGTCATATATTAGTCATTCTACCCCATCCTGATGATGAATGTTTCGGTCTATCTGGAACGCTATCCAAACGTATCAGCGAAGGAACACATGTAACCTATGCTTGTCTGACCTTAGGTGAGATGGCTCGAAATATGGGTAATCCCCTATTCGCTAATCGTGTCACGCTTCCTCAGATCCGTAAGTTAGAACTGGAGGAATCTTGCCGACATATCGGAATAACAGACATCCGAATGATGGGTTATCATGATAAGACGATAGAATTTGAAGATCAAGAACAATTAAGTGATACCATTATGGCTTTGATTAAGGATGTCAATCCATCCCTTGTCATAACCTTTCATCCTAAGTTCAGTGTTCATCCCGATCATGATGCTACGGGTGCAGTTGTTATTAGAACGATTGCTAAGATGCCAACAGAACAAAGACCAGTCGTTCAGTGCATAGCATTCGCCAAGGGTTGTGAACAAATTCTAGGGCAACCAGATGTGAAGGTTGATGTAAGTGAATTTATCAAGCAAAAACTTGGTTCTATACAATCGCATCGTTCACAATGGCAATTACCTGTAGATCCTCAGATGGTTGAGAGTGAAGAAATGAAAGAAAGATTCGGAACAGAGCGTTTTTGGACATATTCTTTTTGAAAAATAAGGCGGATTTCCTAAGTGGAGATTCGCCTTTATTCATACAATATTAGAAGCAGGTGATGATGTGTTGATAAAATCGTATAATAAAAAGAATGTCATTGTATGGATGATATGTATGTTGCTGATACTTACGGGTTGTAGTTCAAATAATAGTGTGGTGATACAACCGGATACGCCATCAACGAATACGAGTGAGAACAAGTCGCCAATGAATCAACCAGATCCCCCGGCGGAACCCGTAGATGAGGTAGAGAAACTTTTAAGTACAATGAGTATAGAGGAAAAGATAGGGCAATTGGTATTGGTTGGTATGGATGGGACAATCAATAATAAAGATAGCCAAACATTCATCGAAGAATATCATATTGGTGGGTTTATTTTTTATAAAGATAATATTGAATCCAAGGAGCAAGCTTTACAGCTAATGAATGATCTTAAGCAGACTAATGTGGTCAACAAGATTCCGCTCTGGATGAGTCTAGATGAAGAGGGTGGTCGTGTGACGCGTATGCCTAAAGACTTCAATAAGTTGCCTACGAATAGAGAAATTGGGAAGAAGAATGATGTGACATTATCGAATGAAATCGGACAACTACTTGCGAAAGAGTTAAAAGGATTCGGATTGAACATGAACTTCGCTCCTGTGCTTGATATACATAGCAATCCAAACAATCCGGTTATAGGAGATCGTTCATTTGGTAGTAAGATAGAAGTGGTCAGTAGACTAGGTATTGCAACGATGCAGGGTATGGAATCGGAAGGTATAGTTCCTGTTGTGAAGCATTTTCCCGGGCATGGAGATACATCGGTTGACTCACATATTGGCTTACCCGTTGTAAATCATAGTCTCGATCGTTTACGCGAATTTGAGTTGAAGCCTTTCCAAGATGCGATTAATCAAGAAGCGGAAGTGGTAATGATTGCTCATATACTGATGCCACAGATTGACCAGGATCATCCCGCTTCATTATCGAAGATCATGATCTCGGATATACTACGTGACGAACTAGGATTCACTGGAGTTGTCATGACGGATGATATGACGATGGGGGCGATCGTAGAGAATTATGATCTACAACAATCGTCCGTCCAAACGATACTAGCGGGTAGTAATATTGTTCTTGTCGGACATGATGTGGATAAAGGCATATCTGTTATCCAAGCTTTGACAGAAGCTGTGAAGAACGGTAAAATCTCAGAGAAGCTACTAAACACTAGAGTTAAACCTATATTACAACTAAAAGTAAAGTACGGGTTAACCAACGAGCCTGCCACAGGGCCAGATGTAGCATCAATAAATAAAGAAATACAAGAAATTATATTTCGATTAGGTCAAAAAAGTAAATAAAAGAGGGTACAAAAAAAGGGGGAATTGTTCATGGTGAATAATAAGGAGAAGTTACTTGTTTTTGTTGGCTCCTACACGAAGTCAGAGGATAAAGGTATTTATGTGTATTCGTTTGATGAAAGTAAAGGGCAATTAACACTTGTTGACGATGTAGATGGTATTGGGAACCCTACCTTTTTGAATGTTAATATGGAAAAACATAAATTGTATTCTATTATCGAAACGGAATCACCAGAAGGGAATCGTAACGGTGGGGTCTTTGAATATGATATTGATCCAACAACAGGTGAACTGAAGCTGAATAAGACAATCAAAAGTGTAGCATCACCTACATGCCATATCCAACGTCATCAAGATGATAGATTCCTTACGGTTTCAAGTTATCATGGAGGGATGATCGGACTCATATCCCTTGAAGAGAATGGAAGTCTAGGAGAGTTGTTAGATGTACAACAACATGTTGGACAAGGCGTATTCCTTGAACGCCAAGATCGTCCACATCCGCATTCATCCTTCTTTAGTCCAGATGGGAAGTTCCTGTTCGTTCAGGATTTGGGATTAGACATTATACAAACGTATCGCTTAGATACAGATAACAATAAGTTGATCAAACAAGATGCTGTGAAACTGGCGCCTGCTGCAGGGCCTAGACATTTAACGTTTCATCCGAATGGGAAATTTGCATTTGTTATCAATGAGATTGATTCGACCATCACGTCGTTCACGTATGATGCAACGAATGGTACATTAACGATTCAGGAAACTGTGCCCACACTTCCAGCAGATTTTGTAGGAGAGAATGGATGTGCTGAAATCGCTATTTCACAAGATGGAAAATTCGTATATGGTTCTAACCGTGGGCATGACAGTATTGTTGTGTATGCGTTTGATGAAGCGCAAGGTACGTTAAGTCTAGTAGAACATGTTTCTGTCGAAGGTAAACACCCTCGTCATTTCGCATTTACTCCGAAGGGTGATTACTTAATTGTTGCCAACAGAGATACGAATAATATCACCATATTCACGGTGGATCAGCAGTCAGGTAGAATTGCATATACTGGGAATAGTGTGACTGTTTCTAAACCGGTATGTGTTCAACCTTACTATTTATAAATAGGTGGAATAGGAGATATTGTAGTCCTTATATATTTCATACTATTACCGATCATTATGCTGCTTGAAGTAGTTGAAATCAAAGGCATCTTTTGCACATTAATTGTGCGAAAGATGCCTTTTTTTATCGAGCACAACCGACAATAGCGATTGGAAGAATAATCCGGATTCCTAATGATCCATAGACTACTTACATCATGAGGTCATAATTGTCCGATAGGTTCCATATAATCCAGCAAAAGGTGGTGAAATCATTGGAACTATGGGCGGTCTGGCTCGTCATTGGAATCATACTGTGTATCGTCGAAATGCTAACATTAACTTTTTATTTATTATGGGTCGGCATGGGTGCGATTGCAGCAGCGGTTGTCGCTTTGGTTATTCCTGATCTATTCTTTGTGCAGGCATTAGTAGGGTGCGTTGTAGCATTGGTATTAACTCTCTTCACGAACCCATTAACGAAATACATGCGGAAATCAAAAGGATTCACGGATGTGATTGATGACTTAGTTGGTAAGGAGGGTATTGTGTTAGAAGCTATTGTTGTAGGTAGAAATGGAATCGTTAAGGTAGGAAATGAGACGTGGAGTGCTTCTTCAGAACAGTCACTACGCAAAGGTGATATTGTCATTATTGTAAATCGTCGTACCACTGTGTTGGAAGTTCGACAAAGGAAAGGGGAATCCTAATGGGTTATTTAGTTATCCTAATTATACTGGTCATCGTCGTTGTATTTATCTCTTTAACGGTCAAAGTTGTACCACAGCAACGTGTAGGTGTTGTAGAACGCTTGGGTAAATTTCATCGACTGTTAAAGCCAGGATTAAATATTCTTATTCCCGTTATTGACCATGTACGTGTATATCATGATTTGCGAATACAACAAGCGAATGTTCCACCACAGACCGTCATAACGAAAGATAACGTTCAAGTACAGATTGATACGATTATATTCTATCAAGTGGTGGGACCAGAAGAAGCTACATATGGTATATCCGACTATGTGTATGGTGTGCGTAACATATCCACAGCGACGATGCGTCAGATTATCGGTAAGATGGAATTAGACGAGACCCTATCTGGACGTGAGAAGATATCCTTGGATATTCGTATTGCTTTGGATGAGGCAACGGAGAAGTGGGGCGTTCGGATAGAACGGGTTGAGGTGATTGATATTCAACCACCTAAAGATATACAAGAAGCAATGGATAAACAGATGAAGGCAGAACGTAATAAACGTGCCATCGTACTCGAAGCGGAAGCTGCGAAGCAAGATATGATACTTCGTGCGGAAGGTGATAAGCAGAGTAAAATTCTGAAAGCCGAAGGGGATAAAGAAGCTCGAATCCGCGAGGCGGAGGGATTAGGTCAGGCACAAGAACTTGAGGCTATTGGTCAAGCCAAAGCGATCTTAGCTGTTGCTCAAGCAGAGAAGAATCGAATTGAGATGATTCGAGAAGCTGGTCTTAACGAGGATGTTCTAGCCTATCGTTCATTCGAAGCGTTGACTGAGATATCCAAAGGTCCTGCGAATAAAATATTTATTCCATCCAATGCAGTTGAGATTCTTGGAAGTTTAGGTGCGATTGGAGAGATATTTAAGAGTAAGAAATAATTCATCTTAACTATAATATTCTAATTTAGAAGCCAAATTCATCATTAGATGCATTTGGCTTTGTTGTATGTCTTGAAATTGTGATTCGATTGTTGGAATATGCTTAAGAATATAAGGTATAATGAGAAATAGTGTCAAATCTTATAAAAGGATGTGATAAATCATATGAAAGAAACACCGAATGGAAGCAAGAAACGATCCATCTTCTTACTTCAACAAAAATACATAACATTTCTGTTCACAACGCTAATCATAGGGTTAATCATTTTGGTCTTTAGTAAAATCTCTTATATATTCACGCCCCTTACAACCATTCTAAGTACGGTGGCGATACCGATTATTCTAGCTTCTATCGTTTATTATTTGCTGAATCCTCTTGTGGATTTCATGGAACGTAAGAGGATCAATCGTAGTTATTCCATATTGATTTTGTATGCTCTGATCATCGGTCTACTAACTATTCTCATCGTGGAGATTATTCCTGTTATTCGTAATCAAGTGATGGGATTTGTAGATAATATACCTATGTATAGTGAGAAGATTGAGTTAATATTTGAGAACTGGATGGGCAGTGATGTATTCTCACAGATTCAGAGTAATATTGGATTTAATGCGCCAGACTTAATGACCGAGTTGTCATCACGGGCAGCATCCTTTTTCAACAATACGTTTAAAGGGATTGGCACGGTAGTAGGTGCAGTATCAGAGTTTGTATTAGCATTTATTATCGCACCCTTTATTCTTGTCTATCTATTAAAAGATGGGAATAAAATTGCGCCATACATTCTCAAGTTCTTTCCTACAAAAGTACGTCCACACACATCGAAAGTGTTAAGCGAAATCAATCATCAGATTAGTTCATATATTCGAGGGCAAATTATTGTTAGCTTCTGTATAGGAATTCTCCTCTACATTGGATATCTTATTATCGGTATTGATTATCCAGTAGTGCTAGCTATCATTGCGTCTTTTACAAGCATAGTTCCTTATTTGGGCCCTACGATTGCTATTATTCCTGCAATTATCATTGCTATAGTGACATCACCAATGATGTTGCTGAAGATGGTCATCGTATGGACAATAGTTCAATTGATTGAAGGGAAATTCATTTCTCCGCAAATTATGGGTAAATCATTAAGTATCCATCCAATAACGATTATATTTGTGATTATTGTATCTGGTAAGCTTTTCGGAATATTGGGCATTATCCTTGCGATCCCTGGATACGCTATTCTGAAAGTGATTATGATAAATCTATTTGAATGGTTCAAGAAGAGATCTGAATGGTATGAACCTGAGACTGAACCTATTCCTGAAATCATCGTAGAAGAGGAAGAAATGGTATGAATACTAAGATAGATATTATATACGAACCACCCTATCCTGATGAGTATAATCAATTAAGGCTAAATGCGGGAATGAGCGCTAGAGACAACGCTGGAGCTGCCATAGGATTGTCCAACTCTATTTTTAACGTTACATTAAGACAGTCGAATGTACTTGTTGGGATGGGCAGAATTATCGGTGATGGAGGGTGCTTTTATCAAATTGTAGATATTGCGGTAGATCCTTTCCACCAAGGAAAAGGTCTGGGAAGACTAATCATGTCAGAAATTATGAACTATTTAGATAAGAATGCCGTTAAGGATTCCTATGTTAGTTTAATTGCCGAAATACCGGCTGATCAGTTATATAAGAAGTTTGGGTTTGAATATACGCAACCTAAGTCTGTTGGGATGTATAAGAAATACTAGTGATAGGTTGCTTATCCTATACTTCTACGTTAGAATTTTTGATGAGTATGACTTACAGAATAGGATGGAGCACCGCAAAATGAAGAAATTTAAGAAGTTTTATATTGAGATTACTAGTGTATGTAATTTGGCATGCAGCTTTTGTCCACAGACGAAACGTCAGGCTAATTTTATTAAGATAGATGCATTTACCAAAATACTAGACGAGATCAAACCCCATACGGATTATATTTATTTCCATGTCAAAGGTGAACCGTTGCTACATCCCAAAATTGATCAGCTTCTGGATTTGAGTCATGAGCGAGGGTTCAAAGTTAATATTACGACGAACGGAACACTACTTCATAAAGCAAAGCATAAAATCATGATGAAACCAGCACTTCGTCAGCTGAATTTCTCATTACATAGCTTTGATGGTCACGAAGGATCGACGAATAAGGAGGAGTATGTATATTCCGTCCTTAATTTTGCCAAAGAAGCTGTGGAGAAATCAGATGTTCTCGTATCCCTAAGACTTTGGAATTTGACGGAAGATAATATGACTAATCTGGAACGTAACCGAAATCGTCAGATTCTGCAGTGGATTGAAACAGAATTCAATTTGGATTTCAAAATCGAAGAAAAGGTAGCACCGGGTAGTGGCGTAAAAATTGCTAAACAAATCTATCTGAATCAAGATCATGAGTTTAAATGGCCAGACTTGAAAGAAGAAGAAGACCTCGGACCAGGATTCTGTCATGGTCTACGTAACCAAGCAGGTATTCTTGTAGATGGTACGGTCATTCCTTGTTGTCTGGATGGAGAAGGTGTAATCAACCTGGGGAACATCAATCAGAAGCCATTCTCAGAGATTATAGAGGGCGAGAGAGCGAACAATCTGTATGATGGATTCTCACGTAGAGAAGTTGTCGAAGAATTATGTAGGAAATGTGGTTATCGGAAGAGATTCTCTTAAGAAAGGAACGAATGTCATGACCGTTCATGAAGATAGTAAGTCATCAAGGATCAAACAAATGATTGATGTGATGACGACAAGTGGCTGGCGGATCACAGAACAACGTAGGAAATTAGCTGAAATATTCACGGAATCCAATGGCTATCTATCACCTAAAGAAGTCTATGATCAGATGACAATTCCATATCCAAGTGTTAGCTTTGATACGGTGTATCGAAACTTACGTCTGTTGAGCGAAATGGGCGCGTTGGAACAATTCTATTCTATGGATGGCGGTTTGAAGTTCAAATCAAGTTGTTCATCCCATCATCACCATCATTTGATCTGTGTGAACTGTGAAAAGACGTTAACATTTGATTATTGCCCAATGGAGCAATCCATAACGTTACCGGGCTCCTTCAAAATTATGAATCATCGATTCGAAGTTTATGGGTTATGCGAGGAATGTCAGGAAGAACCTATCCAACCATGATACATAAAAATGCAGAGCATATATCCCATTCGGATATATGCTCTGCATTTTTATATTTACAGACAGAAGATAGAATTGCTACTCTTGCCATAGAAGAGAATCAAAATTAGTCTTGGGTATAACTCCTTCTTCATAAGCTCGGTTCAGTAAAGCCTTGATGGCAAGATATCCATTATCACCAAGATTAGCACTGAACTCATTTACATAAAGATCAATATGGGCTTGGGCGACTTGAGGTGATAGCTCTTGAGCGTGCTGAAGGACGTATGATTGCGATACATGAGGATAAGCCCAAGCATAGTTAACCGAATCACGTATGCATTGCGTAATTCGATTTAAATCCAATGTTTTGCGGGCAATAATTGCCCCTAATGGAATGGGGAGTTGTGTGTCTTCTTCCCACCAATTGCCTAAGTCAGTCATAAGCTGTAATCCATACTCAGGGTAGGTGAACCGTGCTTCGTGAATGACAAGTCCGGCGTCAATCAATCCATCGCGCACAGCAGGCATGATCTGGTCGAATGGCATGACGACAATATCACCAATGCCACCAGGTATGTTCTGCGCAGCCCACAATCGAAATAATAAATACGCTGTTGAAGTCTCACTAGGCACGGCAACACGCTTGCCAACCAGTGATGAAGGATCATTCGTATTGTGATCCTTTGTGAGTACTAGTGGTCCACAACCCCGACCAAGGGCGCCTCCACAAGGAAGTAATGCATACTCTTCCGATACCCATGGTAATGCACCATAAGATATTTTGAGAATATCAGGTCCGTCCGTTCCTTGCGCAAGATGGTTCGTAATATCGATATCGGCATACATTACATCCAATTGCGGTGCACCGGGTATTAATCCATGAACCCAAGCATGAAAGACAAATGTATCATTAGGGCAGGGTGAAAAGGCAATCTTCATCTAAACACCTCCATTAGAATTGAACTTGTGAGTTCAAGCGCGTCAAAGGCTTCTTTCATCTTCCATGAAGCTCGATCACGTGGACCGACAGCATTCGATATCGTTCGGATTTCAAGAACCGGGACGTTGTGAATCTGGGCCGCGATGGCTACACCATAACCTTCCATAGCTTCTGCGGTAGCCCCGGGTACACGCTTGTCTAGTACAACTGCACTATCAGAGGTACCTGTCACTGTTGAAACGGTAAGAATGGGTCCCGTGTAAACGTGAAGACCTACCCGTTGTAGTGCATCGGTTACTAGTCTGACAAGTGTAGGATCTACTTGTACACGAGAAGATCCAAATCCGAGTTCATCTATGCTACAGAATCCCTCGTCCGTCTCTGCGCCTAAATCTGCGGCTACAATCTCACTTGCTATAACAATAGACCCTAATGCTGCTTGTCCGACAAATCCGCCACCAATGCCTGCACTAATGACTAGACTATAATCACCTAACGTAAGTGCTGTTGCTGTATTAGCAGCTGCAATGGATGATCCAACGCCCGCTATGCGTACATCGAAATGTTCGTTCCCTTGAAGACCACGTAAGACCGCATCTCTTTCTGCACTTACAGCCGTCATGATGAGTATTCGTTTACTTGTATTATGAGGCTCATTAGTATTCTCACATGGTTGTTGACTATATAATGAATTCACATTATTCCCCTCGCTTGCTAATTATTTCATGATGAACACAGACAGATAGGTTAAGACTTCTCAATATATAAAGTTACCGTGAACGTCATGGGTTGTAAAGGAAAAGCTACTGTTCGGCATTGAACTATGCATATAAGGACTATATGAAGAATAGAATTTATGCATTACGTGATATGTTCACAAATCTTGGACAAGGGGTTGAAGATATATGATCCATACTGCACAACCTGATATTTCAATTATTGGAATAGGTACGGCTCTCCCTAATCATCGGATGGAGCAAGGAGAAGTATTAGATAAGCTAGAAGAAGCGTTACAGGATTCCCCCAATTCAGTGCGATGGGCTCGTAGGATATTTAAACAATGTGGTGTTGCCACAAGGTATACCTGTGAACCTAATCTTATCGGACAAGGTTCAACTAGTCGATACTTACCGACACAAGGACTTCACGATGTCCCAACGACAGCAGAGCGCATGGAAATATATCAAAGAGAATCTATTCCGCTAGCGCTTCAAGCAGCAAAGGAAGCTTTAACGGATGGAGAAGTGGATGCTTCTCAGATCACACATCTTATCACTGTTAGTTGTACGGGACAATTCCTTCCAGGATTGGATGTTGTACTCGTTAAGGAGATGGGGTTGTCCGCGAGAGTTCAGCGTATTCCATTAACATTTCAAGGATGCGCTGCAGGATTAAAGGCCATTCAATTAGCCAGAACGTTAGTTGCGGGACAACCCAATGCTCAGATATTAATCGTGTGTGTTGAATTATGTACACTTCATTTCCAGCCATCCAGCGATCGAGAGGCCTTATTTGGTGCTTCTTTCTTCGGTGATGGCGCTTCTGCATGCGTGATAGGAATTGCAGATCACAATAAAAAGGGTAAATTCCAATTGGGTGAAGGGCATTCCGTGCTGTTACCAGATTGTAGTGAGGAAATGATATGGGAAGTTGGTGATTATGGATTTGATCTATACTTATCTACACATATACCTAAATTACTAGGGCAATATTTAGGCAAGGAAATCGAATTGCTCTTAGAGGGGAAAGATTTGCCGGACTTATGGGCTATACATCCCGGGGGAAGGGGCATCGTGGATGTTGTACAACAGTTGTTCCAGTTAAGTGATGAGCAGGTTCAATATAGTCGGGACATACTTCATAACTACGGAAATCTATCGTCCGCAACCATTCTATTTGTTCTACAAGCAATGCGTGATGATCTTCAATCCCAACAAGTGGAATCTTCAAGTGGGGTAGCCTTAGCCTTCGGACCTGGACTCACAGCAGAACTTCTGAAATTCACCTATCTTCCTTCAACTATTCTACAATATAGTAAGACAGATCATGTTCATGCTTAATCATCTAAAGAAACGAGCCGTACAGTCTGAATTGATGGATGATTTCAGCGTTGGGGGAGATGACCTTCGTGAGGCACTCAGGGATTTAAGGGTATTGAATTTAATATTTGGCGCTTCGAATCCTACGATGTATGGTGTGAAGAAATTATGGAAGAGAGCGGGACGTCCTAAACAACTGTCTATACTTGATGTAGGAGCTGGTTCGGGTGATGTCAATAGACATCTCCTGAAGTGGGCAGATAAGAAAGGGATTGATATCACGATTCAATTGGCAGATGTGACGGAGGAAGCATGTGAAGAAGCCCGTCAATTCTTCCACGATGAGCCTCGAGTAGAAGTGCGATTGGCGGATGTGAACTCACTTCCCAAATCCTGCGTTGATATCGTGACGGGGTCGCAATTTATTCATCATTTTAGTGGAGAAGAACTACACCATGTCGTGAAATGTATGCATCAATCGTCTAAACTGGGTGTTGTAATTAATGATATTCATCGGCATTGGATTTCTTGGTTGGCTGTATGGGTGGTTAGTCGCTTAGTATCATCAAATCGTTATATACGCCATGATGCATCTTTGTCTGTCGCCAAAGGATTCCGTGGTGCGGATTGGAGAGCATTAAGAGAAGCGATAGGGATTCCTCAATTGGCCTACTCTTGGAGACCTTTGTTTCGCTATGCTGTCGTAATCCCGAAGCGATCATCGGCAAGAAATGAAGGGAGTGTGACAAGTTGAAGGAGACGATGGATGCGGTCGTTATAGGTGGAGGTATTGCTGGAAGTGCCCTTGCACAACAATTAGCACACATGGGGTGGAGCACACTCTTGTTAGATCGACAGACGTTCCCAAGACATAAGGCTTGTGGTGAATTCCTATCTCCAGAATCCATTGAGATGCTGAGTAAGCTAGGATTAAATATGGACATGGAGTCATTACAACCTCAATTGATATCAAAAGCTAAACTTATTTTTGATCATGGAGGTTCGGTTGACATGGCACTGCCAGGAACGGCGTGGGGAATAAGTCGCTTTACTCTTGATTCCATCCTTCATGAAGAGAGTATTCGTGCAGGAGCTATAGTTAGAACTGGGGTAAGGGTAATATCAATTAAGGAGAATGACACAGCATACGAGGTCGAATTGAAATGTCATGGTGAGGTTGAAGTCATTCATGCACGCACGGTATATGCCGCTTGGGGTTCTAATCGTCCATCTAATCTACTAAATGAACCCTACCCCGTGTATCCCGATAAGAATTCCTATGTCGGTATTAAATCGCATATATCGGGTATACCCTTTGAGCCCGTTACGGAATTATATTTCGTGAAGGGTGGCTATGTGGGACTATCCCCTGTAGAGCAGGGATATTATAACGTGGCTGCTCTTCTAGATAAGGAAGTAGTGAAAGGTGCTGGAACGACCATACCCGCCATACTTAATGAAGTATCTAAAGGAAATGCGCAATTAGTAGATAGATTGAAAGATTCGATTCCCATCGAAGGCACACAAGTATCCATTGCTCCAATACACTTATCTCATCGTCCACTTGCTTGGCATACCATTCCGCACTTGGGCGATGCGTCCATGGTCATTCCACCATTATGTGGAGATGGCATGTCCATTGGTTTGCGTTCATCTTTTATATGTTCTGCTGTTGCCAATCGTTATTTAAAAGGAGAAATATCACGTTCTCAATGGCAAGAACAATATACAGAAGCTATTCAACATGAATTCGCAGGTCTTATAAGACGAGGTAGAATTGCGCATAGGTTATGCTCGTTGCCAATCATTACAAGATGGTTCCCGAGAGTGATCAGAATTCATCCACCACTCGGGGAGTATTTAGTGAAAGCAACGCGGTTGAAAGCTAATCCATCTTAGTCATGATACAGGAATAATTCTACTCGCATGGTTGAGATCACTGAGCAATCCATTGAAACATACGTTCAATGGCTACTAAATGTGTATCAGGTGGAAGATGATGATCACAGCCTTCATAGGCATGAATCTGTGTGTGTACACCTTCTTCTTGAAGTTTATGGTACATATTGTATCCATGACTGAAATCGACTTGTGTGTCTTGGGTACCATGCATGATGAGAACTGGGCAATGAATTTGATCTGTTTTTAAGATAGGAGAGCGTAATTCATAGGATTCGGGGACTTTACTCGGGGATCCTCCAATAACTCTCTTCAACATTTTGCGAAGATCTATTCGTTCTTCATACGTCTTTGCAAGGTCAGACACACCACCCCAATGGATTAATTTATGTACTTGACGTATTTGAGTGGCGGTATGGGTAGCATTGATAGAACCGCGAGAGAAGCCCATGATTGAAATGCGGTTCTTATCAACGAATGACAGACTCTCCAGAAATCGATAGGCAGAATGAACATCTTCTTGATCGCTACCACCGAATTCGTCACGTCCTTCACCCCCTTCATTTCCTCGATAGGTAGGTGCAAAGATAATATGATCGTAATGTGAGAATTGTTCCAACCAATCGGTTCGTACACGACCAACCTTTCCGATGCCTCCACGGCAATAAATCAATACTGGCCATTGTTTCATTCGAAGATCTCGAAGTTCAGGGAATATGGAACTTGTTAGTCTGAGAACTGGAAGCTCCAATGAACCATAGGATTGGTCAACGAAATATTCTAATTGTGAGGTAGGGAGAGTGTAGCCATGTGGCAAGCTTAGGTAGCCCTTCACTTTCAATCCATCGGATACATATGTGATGTGATAGATCATATTGCTGCATTGCTCCTTTCATGTTGATCGCCACGTCAATTCAAAATATGGAAGTAGTATCCCCGCTGTCCTCGATATTATGACGATAACATACGACATGTTTTTATAAAAGTTGTATTCCATTCAATTTCTAGTCGTAGGACATTCATGGCATTAATATAGTGAATATAAAGGAGGTTTTGCACACTGCTTCATTCAATTCAACGTTATATGCTACTTACGGTTGTTTTTCTTTTGATTGGTATGCCTTTATTCACAGGGGAGGTGAATGCGAATCAGGTCACTACAGATTTGATTGTGGTGAACAAAAAGAACAATACATTGGCTTATTTTCAAGATGGTAAAAAGGTAAAGGAATTCGCAGTTGCCACGGGAAAGAGTCCATCTTTAACTCCGGAGGGTAAATTCAAGATTGCAAATAAGATTAAGAATAGACCGTATTACAAAGAGAAGATTGAAGGTGGTGCCCCTAATAATCCTTTAGGAGACCGATGGATTGGGCTTGATGTGAATGGGACGCAAGGAACAACGTATGCGATTCATGGAAATAGCAATAAGAATTCAATTGGGAAGTATGTGAGCGCTGGTTGTATTCGAATGTACAATGACGAGGTAACATGGCTGTTTAATCAAGTTGCAAAAGGATCATACGTCATCATCACTACATCTAAATTATCGTTTGAAGAGATTGCAAAAAAGAATGGATATCCAATAGGCGTTAAGGTGTTCAGTGGGAGAGTATTCATAAATGCAGAAGAGAGGACATTGAAGGATCCACTGGAACTTGTGAATTCTCGATTATATATTCCACTTCGAGAGTGCATGGAATTGTTAGGCGCGAGTGTACAGTGGGACAATGAAGCAAAGCTGGCAACAATCTCAATAGGAGGACGAACGCTAATCCATAAACCACTTACCAGCATTGCCACGGTTAATGGTAACGAAGTAACCATAATCCCTTCTCGATACCAAGGTTCAACCGTGATGCTTCCGCTTAGGAATACGTTGGAATTGATCGGAATTCAAGTGACCTGGCAGAGTGAGAATAACACCTTATACTTATCTAATAAATAACAATGAAAGCCACGACTCGTGGCTTTTTTTGGTTATGTCAGATTTTAATGTCTTTTGTTGGACATTCTCTAAATTTGAAGTATTTTTTGTAGCAAAATAAGAACCTTTGTCGGCTAAAAGGTATATGGATATCCCATGAGGAATTAGGTTAATAGCAAAATGAAATTAACATTATATACCATGTACATAATTGATAAAAACATCGCATAGATTTTCATGAAATGTTACTTACCATGCTTAAATCATTTAAGCTTATCATCATGTCATTACATTTGAACCATTAATAGTCTATTATGGGGGATAAAATGATGTTATACAACGTATTAAATGATGATGTAATGTCCGATAATCTAATGTCTCAAATCCATAATGGAGAACATAAATCCATATTCAAGAAAATGACTTTTAATCGAATGCTTAGTGCTAAATTAGGTGGTGGATATTTTGCCCCCTTATTAGAGAATTCAGTAGAAGTTATAAGTAATAGTCAGACATCTACAGTTGCATCAATACCTTTTGATCAGAATGAAGCTATTGTCTCTTCGATATTACATCAGTTATCCGTATCAGATACTACGAATCTCATGAACGATGATCATTTGGAGGATTTAAGACATGGATTTGCTATTGTGCGAGAACATTTAGGAGAGAAGAATCAAGAAGTAGCTTTAATTAGACTCTCGGATTCGATTCAATTTGAGCATATCCACCTTATGATTATTAAGACTATTAAAATGGTAACAAGCAAGGATCGAAATGGCATTATATGCTATGTTTGTCGTTCGGATGATCGACATTATGCTATGTTCTTTACCTTCCCTGAGCAGTGTAGTATTATGACCATCCGTAGGATGACAGATACAATCCTAACGGATGTGAAAATCAAGCTAAAGATGTTGTTAGATCTTCATATATCTATCGGAGTCAGTGATGTGACAGATGGCATTCAATTGTGGAATCGATTATTTCGTCAAGCTGAACGATTGGCAGTATTAAGCTACTATAATGGGTACGATCGCGTCTTCTATCCTGAAGTTGAAGGTTATTCGAATATTCACGAGATGGACTGGAAAGGGAAGTGGAAGCATGCTCGAATTGAGCTATTAGAGTCATTAAATGATTCTGATGCTTTGTTATGGAAAGAACAATACTATCAATGTTGTGAACTTCTTATTAGAAGATACCCTTCCTCTCCCAATATGGTGCGATTTGAATTTAGTAATGTCATCTGGGAAGTAAGTTCTTTAATCTATCAAAAAGGGCTATCGTGGGAAGGACTTCAAGAAGGAATACCGCATACGATCAGTCAGATTAATTCACTGGAGACCTGGGATGAGACAAATAAATGGGGTGAATTATTTCTGCAAAATTTACATGTACGTCTACACCCTGAATTAAAAAATACATCGAGTTGGTTAAGTCCTATTGTCGCTAAAACAAAAAGAATCTTGGAAAAACAATTCAACGAGAGTATTTATTTATCCAGCATTAGTGATGATTTAGGTGTGAGTGAAAGTTATTTAAGCAAACAATTCTCTAAAGAGATTGGTATCAATTTCATTAAATATTTAACCAATCTACGAATTGAAAAGGCAAAGGAACATTTAGGAAATGGGCTGAAGATCTATGAGGTCGCAGAACAAGTAGGATATGATAATCCAGAACATTTCAGTCGAGTATTTAAAAAAGCGACGGGTATTAGCCCTTTGGCTTATCGACAAGAAAGTAAATAAATAATATATTGTGCAACAAAGTGGAGGCGACATTCAAAGAATGCGCCTTTTTTGTTGTGATTCTATTTTGAACACATAAAAGATCATGTAAGAACCAAAAACGTCATTATGTTCATCTAGTGATCTATGTATGATGATCTTATCTCAGCAACCCGTGTGTGATGATTATTCGTAATGAGCAGTTGAAAGCAAAAAATATCAATACATATCATAATAAATCATTCGCATCGTTTTACGCAGTTTGTATGATATAAAAATACGTTACAAGATTCACTATCTAAATAAGGAGGGAATTGAAAGGTGTTATGGATATACACCATGAGAAATTCTAATGAAGTGGAAGCGTTATCATGCATGAGTTGCTGACTATTTTTACTAGTAAATAACAATAAAACGCAGCTATGAAATTAGAAGGGATGATACAAAATGAAAAGAAAAATGATGTTGACAACTTTAACATTTATGATGTGCACGATGATGTGGAGCGCTTCTGTCGGTGCTGAAAAGGCATCTGATTTCAAAATGGAAACGTCTGCTACGGAATCTGTGAATGGGGAATTCACAGTGACGTTAAAAGGTGAAAACATTAAAGATTTGTATGCCTATGAAGCGAAGTTTAACTTCGATCCCAATGTATTAGAAGTTGTAAAGGCAGAATCAAGTATTAAAGGGTTCTCCGTTTCTCCAATCACCAAAGGGAAAGAAATCACCATTGCTCACACCAAAATTGGAAATGTCAATGGTGAGACAGGGAAGTTGAGTATCACGAAGGTGACCTTTAAAGCTAAAAAGGCTGGTTCATCTGAAGTGAAATGGACGGATCTGAAAATTCTAGATCGCAATTTAAAAAGCCAAGAATTCAAGTTGACCAACGCGTCCAAGTTCACGAAATTATTCAAAGATATGGTGAAGCATTGGGCCAAAGATGATGTGATGGAGATGGTGACTCAAGGTGTTGTGCTTGGTGTAGATGCTGATACCTTTGCGCCTAACAAAAATGTCACCCGTGCGGAGTTTGCGACTTTGATCTCACGGGCTTTGAAGCTTGAAGATGGGGAGAAACAACCTTTTGCCGATGTTAAATCTGGCATTTGGTATGAAGATACAATAAAGAAGGCGTATGCTGCGGGTATTGTTACTGGCATTTCTATCAACTCATTTGAACCGAATAAGAGTATTACACGCGAGGAAATGACAACGATGCTTGCAAGAGCTAAGGCATATAAAGCAGGCGATCCGTCGGTTGAACTGCCAACGGTTTCATTAAGTCAATTCAAAGACGAAGGTAAGATTAGTGAATGGGCGAAGGGTTCTGTCGGCTTAGCCATCTCATCCAAATTGATGAAGGGAAGATCTGTTGGCATGTTTGAACCTAAGGCGAAATCAACAAGAGCAGAATCTGCGGTTGTTATTAAAAGACTATTATCTGGTTTATAAGATGGGAGAGATAGTAATTTATGAATAGGAAAAAGGCGTTTAGAATTCTCTTAACTACGTTGTTAGGATTGCAATTGTGTATGCCACCAGCTGCCATATTTGCTGCTGAGTCTGTACCTGCTTATGTAAATAATTACAATACAGGTGACATTAGTGGGTGGACTGTCGGTAGAGGAGTAGCTACATTCGCTGCTGAGAATGGAGCTGTCAGAGCAGCGACTACTGGAGCAGTTATCTTATCAGATCAAAAGTCACCTGCATTAGCTAATGGTGAGTATGAGGTGAAATTAACATTCAATGAAGCTCCAAGCCGATTTGGTCTAGTATATCGTTATGTGGATTCGAGTAACTACAATGTTATCCAGTACGATGCGGGTAGCTGGGGATGGGATTCATTAAGTAATGGAACAGAAACATACGGAAACATTACTTCTACCAATAGTCCAACCTTTGTAGCTGGGCAACAATATACCTTTAAGCTAAAATTTGAAAGTGATCATGTAGAAATGTCGATTGATGGTGTTAGCGTTCTATCTACGAGTCTAGCCAGTCTCCCTAAAGGTGCAGGCAAGATCGGTATCCGTAGCTGGTTCACCAACAAATCATTCCTAATCGACGATGTGAAGGTGAACGAAGTAGTCGTCAACAATGTCGTCCCTAGACCGATTACAATCACGGATACATTAACTTCTAGTGATTTAACAGCCACCATCGATAGAGAATTTCCTCGCGTCAAAAAATACACATGGAATAGTACAAATGCAGAAATGAACGGTCAAATCAACGGATTCAATGAATTGAAGATCAATGGTAAGTCGTATCATCCTGTTGCAACTGCTTATGTAAAAAAAGCTGCAACAGCAACGAAGGGAGAAACGGCTTCTTACACCCTTCAGATTCCAGAGATTAATGTAAATATGAACGTGGACATGGAACTCATAAATAATATGCTTAAATTCAACGTAGTAAGTCTAAGCGAAAATGGAACGGAAAAAGTAAAGACGATTGAATTCCCGAATCATGATTTGGTATCGGTCATAGCAACAGAGCCTAAAGCACAAGAGACAGCGGCCTGGGTCACAGGCGAATGGAATAGGGTCTTTGAAGAATATAAGGACCTCAAGGCAAGTGCAACAGATGTCACTGGAGGTCGTACTTATGCATTTGTTAATAACGATAAGCTAGCGGCAACAGTGATCACAAATGTCGTAAACGGAGATGACAAGGTCCGTGTGAAATTAGCAACGGATACAACATTAAATACGAAGAAGGCAGCAATTTCGGGTGGTGCATGGACGTATCGTGCCAACCTTGTGTTAGATCCAGAACCTTTACCATGGGCTAAGGTGATATTAACGCCTGATGCGAATAATGATACCCTCGTGGATTGGCAGGATGGTGCCATTGTATACCGTCAAGAAGCAGATGCGCCCGTTGGTAGTGAAATGATTCGCGATAATATTTCATATATCAGTATGAATATTGGCTCCACTACAACGTCGCCGTTCCTACGCGCGTTCGATAATGCGAAGAAAATATCAAATCTGACAGATGGATTTGGGCAGATCGTATTGTATAAAGGTTACCAAGCGGAAGGACATGATGATTCCCATCCCGATTACGGCGGCCACATTGGTATTCGTCAGGGTGGGGTTGAAGATTTCAACTTTGTTCTTAGCGAAGGTAAGAAGTACAACATTAAAGGTGGCGTTCACATTAATGCTACTGAGTATATGACAGATGCATTCGAGTATAAGAATGAGAATATGAACCAACCGTTAAGTAAAGGATGGGGCTGGCTAGACCAATCCTATTATGTTAACAAAACGAAGGATGTAGAGTCAGGGGAATTGAAACGTCGTCTTGACATGTTGAAGGATGATACGAAAGAAAATCTGTCTTTTGTATATGTCGATGTCTATGCAGGCGCTGATTATAATGCAAAGAAATTGGCAGAGTACATTAATGGAAACGGTTGGATGCTGGGCACAGAATTTGCAGGTCCTCTATTCGAGCAGTCAGCTTGGGTACATTGGGGGACAGATCCAGGTTATCCGAATGCCGGTAATGATAGTAAAATTATACGCTTCCTTCGTAATGACGTGTTAGATGGATTCTTAACTACCCCATTATTGAAAGGAAACAAACAAGTTGGTGTTGGATATTGGCAGAATAGTGATCCATTCTATAGCTATAAAACGACGACAGCAGCTTTCTTTAATCATAACTTACCGACAAAATATATGCAGAACTTCCCTATTATAAAAATGGAACCCAACAAGGTTACCTTTGAAGATCAGGTAGCAGTTGAGCGACAATCCGATGGTAAAATTCACTTGAGCAAAGATGGAAAAGACATTGCAATCATGACAGATAGCAGCAGCATTACTAACAGTACCGTCTTTATTCCTTGGGATCCCAAAACAGAGGATAAAATTTACCACTGGAATCCTGCAGGCGGGGCAACAACTTGGAGTCTACCAACTTCCTGGAGCAATTTAACAACGGTACAATTATATAAGCTAAATGATTTGGGCCGCGAGCATGTTGGAAGTGTGCCAGTGACCGCTGGGAAAGTCACGCTGACTGCGCAACAAGGAATTGGATATGTGTTGTACAAAAATACCGCTCCTGTTCAAGCAGAAATGGTATGGGGCGAAGGTAGTCCGGCTAAGGATAATGGCTTCGATAGTCAACAATTTAACAATTGGAGTAAATCATCAACAGGGGGAACAACGGATCATGTTCAATTCGTTAAGAACAGTAACGCTGATGATCAACTTCAAGTAAAAGGTCCAGCTGATGCAACCATCCAACAAGACATTACAGGGCTTGTAGCTGGCAAAACATATTCAGCTTCAGCATGGGTAAATATTGATGGAAAACGTAAAGTAGACATCAGTGTGAAACAGGGTGCTGAGGAAGTTAACAATTATCTTGATAATACGGAACATAAATATTTGTCCCAACAACACAAATATTATAATGCGGACTTCCAACGGGTCAAAGTATCATTCGATGCCAAAAGCGATAAAGCACTCCTTCAGTTGAAGGTAGATGCAGGTAACGCCAAAGTCATCTTTGATGATGTCCGGGTATGGGAGAATCCAACCAAAACGGAAACTGGAAATTCGGTCATGTTCGAAGATTTCGAGAATGTCGATGAAGGTTGGGGTCCATTCGTCTATGCGAAATCAGGCCCAGTACGTACACATTTAGTTGA
The DNA here is from genome assembly GCF_054373195.1 of Paenibacillus sp. CMAA1364. Taxonomy (NCBI): domain Bacteria; kingdom Bacillati; phylum Bacillota; class Bacilli; order Caryophanales; family Paenibacillaceae; genus Paenibacillus; species Paenibacillus sp. CMAA1364. The sequence goes on from NZ_JBITNB010000003.1 coordinate 232,257, forward strand.
AAAGGCACCGGCACCGATTGTTCAGTTTCAAAATTACGTATTAGATGACAAATGGTCACTGAAAACCAACGAAGAAGGTACGGGTGAATGGCTTAGAACATTGCCACATACCCTTCGGTTGAAGGAAGATAACCTCTATCATCTGACGATGAATTATAAATCGGATGAACTAGATATGTACACAGTGGCAATACGTGTCAAAGAAAATGGTGTTGTTCGGGATTTGGCTTCACAGAAGTTAAAAGAAGGGGTTAACACTTTAGATATAGCCTTTGCAACAGAAGGCGCTAAAGACGCTTATCTTGCGATTATCAAGAATAAAGTGAATAACGAAAAGGAATTAACAGGAACACTCGTAGTGGATAACATTCGTGTTAACGACGAAGGTCCAATCATTCCTGTTGAAGGTACCCTTGTTCAAAGTGTAACACTATCACAACAAAATATAGAAATGAATTTGGGTCAATCTGTGCAGATCAATGCACAAGTGAGTCCAGCCAATGCCTTTAACAGAAAGCTAACCTGGAGTTCTAGCCATCCAGAAATCGTATCTGTCGATCAAGCAGGTACATTAAATGCTACAGGAGCAGGAGCTGCAACCATCACAGTCACAACTACGGATGGAAGTAATATTAGCGCGACTGTGTCTGTCAATGTATTCTTAGCCAATCAAATCGTTCCGCAGGGACAAATGACGGCATCGGCAACGAGTTCCCAAGCAGGTGACGCAGCTTCAAATGCCCTTGATGGTAATACTACTACGCTGTGGCATACGAGTTGGGCTACGCCGCATTTGCCGGAATCCATTACATTGAATCTTGGTGCAAGCCGTAAGGTGAATCAATTGAATTACACGCCAAGAGCAGGTGCATTGAACGGTACCATTACCAAATATAACTTGTATTCAAGTACAAATGGTGTTGATTTCACGCTGGTGACTACGGGTACATGGGCGCAGAATGACCAAGTGAAGAAACTTCGCTTCCCTTCCGTGACAGCGACGCATCTTAAATTGGAAGCTACAGCGGGTGTAGGTAATTATGCATCAGCGGCGGAGATTAATGTGTATGAGGAAGTGTCTACTCCACAGGTTATTGCAGTTACTGGTGTTCAAGTAGATACGACACAGATCACGCTTCAAGAAGGTGCAACAGCCGAGCTTACGGCGAGGCTTCAACCTGCTAATGCAACCAATAAGAATGTCACATGGGCCAGCAGCAATAATACAATTGCTACAGTTGAAGTTCAGAACGGACGTGCGATAGTTACGGGTATAAGCGTGGGTTCAGCCGACATCACAGTTACAACTATCGATGGGAACTTCACAGCTACAAGTCAAGTAACCGTTGAAAAGGCTAGCGTTATAGCATCTGGAACGAAGCTTACCGCTCCAGCTACTGTATTAACCAATGCAGATTTCGCAGTCAAGCTTGGTCTAGTCAATCTTACGCGGAATATATATGCGCAAGACTTTACGGTGAATTATGACTCTAATGTCATGGATTTCATTGAGGCCAAATCACTTAATACTGGCGTGACTCTCTTTGAGCCTCAGATTTTATCACCTAATGCACTTCGTTTCATCCTAGCAAGTCAAGGAGAAGCGAATGGTATGACGGGTAATTCAGATGTACTTGAGATGTCATTTAGAACAAAAGACTTACCAACGAATTCAAGTGGTACGATTTCGATCACGAAGGCTGATATCGCTGATGATGTTGGTGAATTCAGTGTTATGCCATCATCAACAACGGTCAATATTGAGATTCCCGATCAAGGTATCATAGGTGATATTACAGGAGATGGCAAAGTAAGTATTGGTGATTTGGCTATCATCGCAGCGAACTATGGTAAAACAGCATCGAGTTCGGATTGGTTGTTAGTGAAGAAAGCAGATGTGAATAAAGATGGAACAATTGGTCTAGAGGATCTTGTTATCGTTGCTAAGAAGATTGTTGAGTAAATCAAGTTGAAGTAAAAGAAGTTTGTAAGTCTAGGTACATGATGTGATCAATTAGCATTGTGTGCCTATTCTTACTTTATTTTAATAACGGAGAGGTGATCAGAGATTGAAAAGGTGTATGAGTATGATTATCACATGTATCTTGATTTTGTGTTCAATTCCAATACCGTCAGTTGGTGCTGCGGAAGGTGATATCAATGCTAAACCAAAGGTGATTCCTAGTCTACAAGAATGGACAGGGAGTACGGGTTCATTCGTGCTGACTTCGAACACAAGAATAGTATATTCGGATGTTGCATTGAAATCGACAGCCACTCAATTCACAACAGACCTGAAAGAAATGACGGGGCGAGATATTCCAATGGTAAGTGGAAATGAAGCAACAATAGGTGATTTTCTACTAACATTGAATACAAAAATAGACAGTACCATTGGTGATGAAGGGTATTATTTCGAAGTTGGAAATTACGTTACTATTCGTGCAAATACAAAAGCAGGGGTCTTCTACGGTACAAGAACAGCCTTGCAAATCTTAGAGCAAGATTCACAAAAGTCAAATATTGTGAAAGGGCATTCAAAGGACTTCCCCAAGTATCCAGTAAGAGGATTTATGTTGGATGTAGGACGTAAATTCATTTCAATGGATGACCTTAAGGAATATGTGAAGTTGATGTCCTACTATAAACTAAATGAGTTCCAGCTTCATTTAAGTGATAATGAACTATTCAGTGATTTGAACAGGGATGAGAACAGTTGGAGTAGATATGCTGCGTTTCGTCTGGAAAGTACAAAGTATCCAGAGTTGACGGCGAAAGATGGACATTATACGAAACAAGAATTTCGGGAGCTTCAAGATTTAGCAGCCATTCGAGGTCTAACAATTACGCCTGAGATTGATATGCCCAGTCATTCGCTTGCTTTCACCAAGGTGAGAAAGGATCTGGTACACCCCAATTTACCAATAGATCATCTAGATATTTCGCGACCGGAAACGATCGCGTTTGTGAAGGACATATGGGATGAATATTTGGATAGTGATTGGTTTGATACGGACCGAATTCATTTCGGTGGTGATGAATTCGATCGCAGAGATACGACTCAATTCGAGGTGTACAGAAAATTCCTAAATACAATGAATGCACATATCAAGAGTAAAAATAAAACAGCTCAAATGTGGGGAAGCCTTAGTCAATTCCCTGGGAACACCGTCGTGGATAACGATATTGTCATGAATGCTTGGAATAAAGGGTGGCAAAATCCGAAAGACGCCATAGCTCAAGGGTTCAAAATCATTAATACAGATGATGCCCAACTCTATATGGTACCTAAGGCCAACTATTATCACGACTATTTAGATAAGCAATGGTTGTTTAATAATTGGACTCCGACCTACTTCGGTGGAACTCACAATTTACAGGAAGGCGAACCCAACCTACTAGGCGGAATGTTTGCCTTGTGGAATGATAAGCTCGGAAGAGTAGTAAGTGCAGCCGAAATCGCTGACCGAGTGAATGATGCTGTACCCGTAATGGCAGAGAAGATGTGGAGAAGCCAATCGAGTGGTGCAACATTTGCTGAATTTAATAATTTAACTAGTGTGATTGGTGTAGGCCCAGGAGTAGACCTTTTTCGTGAGGTTAAATCGGTTGGAGATCTAGTAGTCCATTACCCATTTGAAGAAGGAGCTTCCCTTATAACTTCGGATCAGTCAGGTAATGCCTATGAAGGCACGTTAAAGAATGTGACCTGGTCAGATGCAGGCAAATCAGGAAAGTCCGTTGTGTTCAATGGAACGAGTGATCGAATTGTGACAGGCTTATCTTCTAAAGGACTACCATGGACTATTTCTGCTTGGGTGAAACTTGATGAAGGATTACAGGCCGATGAAATGATCTTTACAGAATCTAAAGATGGTGCATTGAAACTGAAACAAAGGGGTAGTGTGAATGCTGGGTTTACTCGCGAAGGTTATGATTACAACTTTAGTGTAGCTATTCCAACAGGCCGCTTTGTACACGTGGCTTTCCAAGGAGATTTAAGTGGCACTTCATTGTACATAGATGGGGAGCTGAAGAGTAAAGTATCCGATACAACGATACTCCCTATTGAAATGATCGGAGGTCAGAAGAACTCCTTTGTAGGATCGTTGGATGAATTCAAAATTTTCAATCGCGTATTAACGGCCAGTGAAATTGCTGTTGAAGCAGGATCACCTTCGTGGACGGTCAACATTGCATCTGGTAAACCAGCAACGGCCTCTTCACTAGAAGCACCTCAATTTACGGCTAATTTAGCCTTCGATGGTAATGGAACTACTCGTTGGTCCTCAGGTAAAACGGACAATGAATGGATATACGTGGATCTAGGGGCAGCGATGGATATCAAAAAGATTGTTCTGAAATGGGAATTATCATTCGCAAGAGGCTACAAAATCCAAGTCTCAGATGATGCCGTGTCTTGGCGTGATGTATTCTCGACGACTGCTGGTGCTGGTGGTGTGGAGAACATCACTTTAAAGAAAGCTGAAAATGCACGATATGTAAGAATGCTGGGTACCAAACGTGCGGGAACGTATGGCTTTTCCTTATATGAATTTGAGGTATATCAATCGAATCCGAATGACATTCCTCCCGTTCAGAATCCAATAAGATATGCAAGGGACTTTGAAGACAATTCGCTTGTGGGCTGGCAACAAATGACAGGAGTTAATGTTGGAAATATGTCCATCGTGGATGCTCCGGCGAATGCAAGTCTTCATGCATTGAAATTGACAGCCAATGGAGCAAGCAACGTGTTTGTAGATATGAATTCTCCGAATGTGCAAGACGGAGAGATTGAATTTAAAGTAACACCGCAGAGTACTGCTTTGCGTGAAGGTATTATTTTCCGGTATGTGGATAACAACGCTTGGGCTTCTATTGGATTTGATGGAGGTTCATGGTACTGGGTGAATGCGCAAGATAACTATGGATTGGTTACCAATAACCCAGCGGCAGCATTGCGTAATGGCGTGACTTCTACTGTTAAAGTGAAATATGAAGGTAGTAAAATTACGTTGATCGTGGACGGAACAACCTATTTCGAAGGTAATCTCTCAAGTCTTCCAACCGAGGCAGGTAAAATGGGAGCTCGTGTATTCGGTGCGTCGGTCGCGGTCTTCGATGATTTCGTATACGCCAATGATGTTGCTGAAGTGCCTGTAACTGGAGTTCAAGTGGATAAGAAGACAATTACGTTACAAGAAGGAGAAATGATGCAACTGTCTGCATTGGTTCTACCGGAATCCTCAACGAATAAAAAGGTTGCCTGGACTTCTAACAATGAAGCGGTAGCTAAGGTTGACGTTGTGGATGGAAAGGTCATTGTAACGGCCAAAGCGGCAGGAACTGCGGATATTACAGTGACTACGTTAGCAGGAGGTTTTACAGACACGAGTAGAGTGACTGTCCTTGCAGCTGCTACAACAGATCTTCCTTTATCGACATTAACTGCTCCAAGTACAGTTCAATATGGGGAGACTTTTATAGTTAATTATGGTCTTTCAAAAGTAGCGGAAGCAGTATATGCACAAGACATTTCGATTCAATACGATGTAACCCGAATGGAGCTTGTGTCCATTGATTCGTTGATTGATGGTGTAAGTGTCATAGAGAAGATTGAAAGTCCGGGATCTCTCCGTTTGATCTTTGCTAGTCAAGGTGGACTATATGGCATTTCAGGTGATGCACAAATCGTAAAACTAACCTTTAAGGCAAAGTCATCCTTAGAACCGGCGATCGGTACAATTGCTGTTGTAAAAGCTTTTATGGGTCATGGAAATGGCGTGGAGACAGACGCAGCACCTTCTTCTGCGAACATTGCATTTACAATTGCACCGGTAGAATTATCTCCAGATATTAATGGGGATGGCAAAGTAAGCATTGGCGATTTAGCGATCGTTGCAGCAAACTATGGTAAAACAAAAACAGATATCGCTTGGGAGCAAGTCAAGAAGGCAGATGTGAACGGCGATGGCAAGATTGATATCAACGATCTCGCGATCATTGCTCGCAAAATTCTGGAATAAGGAAAGAGTCGAATGAAATGACATGGAGGATACGTTATGAAACGCTCTAAATTTCTAAAAGTGATCACTCTAGCATTCGCACTAATGATTGGTTCAATAGGGCTTGTTGGTCTAAATACAGCATATGCGGATGACGTTGTTCCTCTTGTTGATCTTTCCACATTAACGACTACATTAACTGCGCCAAGCAAAGTGGAGTACAACAAGGAATTTAGCATTAATATGGGTCTTCAAGGTGTAACAAGAACGGTATATGCACAGGAAATTACGGTTCAATACGATGTTTCATTAATGGAATTTGTATCCGTGGAATCATTGATTGAAGGAGTAAGTATTATAGATTCTGTCGACCGTACTGGGTCGATACGATTAATTGTTGCTAGTTTAGGGGCAGGTCACGGGATTTCTACTGATACGGAAATAGCGACAATTCACTTTCGGGCGAAGGCATTGGATCATGCTGCAACTGGAGCGATTCAAGTCTTAACAGCCGTAGTCGGAGATGAGAATGGGTTTGAAACCGTTGCAGGTACTTCTTCTGTTGAGATTGCCTTCTACACAGCACCGGTAGAATTATCCCCGGACATCAATGGAGATGGCAAAGTGAGTATTGGAGATCTTGCTATCGTTGCATCGAACTATGGTAAGACAGAAGCAGATGTGGATTGGGATCAAGTAAAGCATATGGATCTCGATGGTGATAAGAAGATTGATATTGTTGAATTAACGATTATCGCTCGTCAAATTCTCGAAATGTAATGGAAAGATAACTGATCTAATGGAGTAGCACAATTAAATCAACTTTTGGAGGGCAAAAATGAAAATCAATTTAAGTTTTAGGCGGACTTTCTTATCTCTTTTATCTTTATTAATGATCTCGGCAAGCTTCTTAGAGACGGTCTCACTAGCTGCACCTACGAATGGATATCCAGAGTGGAATAATAATCCGGCTATCTTCCAAGAGAACCGTGAAAAGGCTCATACCTCTTTTATTCCCTACAAGGATACAGCATCTGCACTACAAGGTGCGGATATGATCTCAGCGATGCTCGAGAACCCATCATCGAATTACCAATCTTTAAATGGACAATGGCAATTCCATCTCGCCAATAATCCAGCTACACGTCCAGTTGATTTCTACCAAGATTCGTACAATACGAGTACATGGGATGAAATTAAGGTTCCAGGTGATTGGCAGTTGCAGGGTTACGACTTCCCCATTTATACGAACGTAACCTATCCATTCTGGGGCAATGGCAATAGTACAAATGTACAGCCACCATTCGCACCAACACAATATAATCCAGTTGGTTCATACAAACGAACATTTACCATCCCACAGAATTGGGATGGCAGACAGACATTCATCTCATTCCAAGGCGTAGAAAGTGCATTTTACGTCTGGGTGAATGGTCAGAAAGTCGGATACAGCGAGGATAGCTTTACGGCGAAAGATTTCAATATTACCCCATATCTAAAGGCAGGAGAGAACACGCTTGCGGTTGAGGTATACCGTTGGTCAGATGGCAGTTGGTTGGAGGATCAAGATTTCGTGAGGTTGAGCGGTATTATTCGCGATGTATACCTAGTCAACACACCTCCAGTTCATATTCGTGATTTCACCGTTGTGACGGATTTGGATTCTGAATATAAGGATGCAACATTGAATTTGAGTGTTGATGTTCACAATTATGTGACAGACGCAGATCCAGGGGCACATCAGGTAGAAGCTATGCTCTATGATGCGAACGACCAACAGGTATTTACGCAACCTGTCGTCATGAATGTCGATGTCAATGGTCATTCCGAAGTACAAGTGAGTGGATCTAAGCTTGTTGTGAATCCATTGAAATGGTCTGCGGAAGACCCGAATCTGTATACACTTGTATTCAGTCTGAAGGATGCAGGTGGCAGTGTGATCGAGGCTGCTGGAACACGTGTTGGATTCCGGGAGTTCGAGATCGAACTTATGCCTGACGGTTCCAATAAACAACAAATGAAGCTCAATGGTAAGCCGATCCTACTCAAGGGTGTTAATCGTCACGAAACAAGCCCTGACACAGGTCGCACATTAGATATTGGACTTATGGTTCAAGATATTGAATTGATGAAGCAATTTAATATCAATGCCGTACGTACGTCCCACTATCCGAATCATCCGTTCTGGTATGACTTGGCTAATAAATATGGTGTGTACATTTTAAATGAAGTGAATCTCGAAACACACGGCGTAAGAGCTACAGTTCCTACGAATAAAGTGGAGTGGTTGGACAATATTAAGGATCGCTCAGCTAGCCTAGTAGAAAGAGATAAGAATCATCCTTCTGTCTTGATTTGGTCTTTGGGAAATGAGGCAGGACAGGGTTCGAATTTCATTGCTCAATCGGAGTATATCCGCAGTCTTGATCCAACAAGACCTATTCATTATGAAGGATACAATGATAAGCGTGTAACGGATATGGTCAGCGACATGTACGCAGGTGTTCCATATTTGGAAACCTACGCAAAGAGTAGCGACCCAAGACCATATATTCTTTGTGAATATGCACATGCTATGGGGAATAGCGTAGGAAATCTGCAAGAGTATTGGGATGTTATTCGTAAATACCCGAATTTGCAAGGTGGATTTATCTGGGATTGGGTAGATCAAGCTGTACGTACGAAGACGCCATCGGAAAGAACATATGTAACGGATACGGCTCATTCTTTTGAAGCGAATTATACGGGGGAAATCGTTGGTTCTGATGGCAGTGTAACGGGCGTTCTCCAACCCAAGAAGATGACTTCTCCGACGGTTACCTTTCCAAATGACCCTAAATTCAACCTTACAGGTTCTTTGACACTGGAAGCTTGGATTAAGCCATTATCGAACATTGCGAACAGTCCTATCATCACGAAGGGTGATACGCAATTCTCATTAAAGATGAACGGTACGAACAAATTGGAAGTATTCATCTACCGTAACGGGACATGGAACTCAGCGATCGCTGATCTACCTTCCAATTGGCTGAATAACTGGCATCATGTAGCGGGTACCTATGATGGAGTGGAACTGAAGCTGTATCTTGATGGTCAATTCGTTGCCACCAAAGCTGTAACAGGCGCTCTTACTGCTAATGCCTTCCAATTAGCTATCGGGAAGGATACGCAACTAAACAGAACTTCAAGTATGAGCTTTGACAAAGTACGTGTATACAACCGAGGTTTAACTTTGGCGGAGCTCAATGACACAACTCGAACGAAAGACGATAGTGCAGTGATATGGATGGATTTCAACACGAGTGACGCAAAGTCGGAAGCTCTTGTTTCGCAGGAGTATTTTGCCTACGGTGGAGACTTCGGAGATTCCCCGAATGATGGGAACTTCATGGCTAATGGCCTGATCTCTGCTGACCGAACCGTGCAACCAGAATTATGGGAAGTTAAACAGGTATATCAAGACATTCATGCGAAAGCAGTAGATCTTAATACAGGTAAGATTGAGATCAAGAATGAATTCTTATTTGCAAATGTCAATGAATACGAGGCATCTTGGGAATTGAAAGCAGATAATAAAGTTATTCAGCAAGGAGTCATCGACGCAACACAGTTAAATATCGAAGGATTGACGACGAAACAACTGACGGTTCCTTATACGATGCCTGTAGCAGAACTGGGCGTAGAATACTGGCTTAACATTAGCTTCAAGTTGAAGTCAGACACCTTATGGGCAAAGGCTGGTCATGAAATCGCGAAGCAACAATTTAAGCTTCCGATTGATGCGAGTTCAGCGATAGCTGAAGATATTGGCGCAATGTCAGAATTAGTTGTAGAAGAACTTGCTACGCAAGTAAAGATTACAACAAATGATATGGATCTTAATTTTAATAAATCAACGGGAACGATCGATTCATTCCGTTTTAAAGGGATGAACCTCATTGAGGAAGGACCTGCACCTCATTTCTGGAGAGCCCCGATTGATAACGATAAAGGAAATCAACATGCTACAAGAACAGCGACTTGGAAAAATGCAGGTAAGAATAGAAGTGTTACGAGTGTTAATGTTTCGAAGATAGGTGCAAAGGTCGTTAAAATCGATGTCGTTGGCCTATTGCCAACAACAACAGCTTCTACATTCAAAACGTCTTACACCATCTTCGCTAATGGAGATATTGAAGTCGTGAATGAAATGAAACCAGGTGCAAGTAATTTGCCTGAGATTCCAGAGGTAGGCAATATTATGACGATACCTCAACAGTTCGAGAATATAGACTGGTATGGCCGCGGACCTGTGGAGAACTATCAGGATCGCAATAGCGGATCAGACGTTGGTCAGTACAGAAGTACTGTAAATGATCAATTCTTCCCTTATATCCAACCGTCTGAAACAGGAAATAAAACTGATGTTCGTTGGGTTGCGTTGACGAACAATGATGGTGCTGGCTTAATGGCCATTGGTGCACCAACGATGGAAGCGAATGCTCTACATTACACACCGTTTGATTTAGATGGACCTAAACATCCTCATGAATTGAATTATCGTAATGACATTACGCTACGCCTCAATTATAAACAAATGGGCGTTGGCGGTGATAATAGTTGGGGAGCTAAACCACATGCTCCATATATGTTGTATTCCAATAAGGACTATAGCTATAGCTATAAGCTTAGACCGATTCCTGCGAATACCACAGATCTTATGGCATTAAGTAAGTTGGTTACAACCGTTCAACTCGTTCAGTCCATCAAAGTAGATGGTGTAACGCTAGATGGATTTGATTCGAAGAAATTCAACTATACGTACAATGTTCAGCGTGGCACGACGAAAGTGCCAACGGTTACCGTTGTTCCAAGTAGTGCGAGTGTCAATGTTCAGATGACCCCCGCATCTGATTTGACGGGCAAGACGATCATCACTGTATCATCAGCTGACGGTCTAATCACTGAGACTTATGAAATTCAATTCCGTATTGTGGATCATTTCTTGAGCGATATGGATTGGGTCAGTGCTACAACGGGTTGGTTGAACGTACAGAAAGATAAGAGCATTGATGGAAATCCAATTACTTTACGTGGAGCTAACGGGGCAGTTACCTACAAGAAGGGGATTGGAACACATGCCAATTCTGAGGTGATTTATGATCTTACAGGTAAAGACTTCATCACCTTCCTAGCAACGGTTGGAGTCGATCAGGAGGCGATTGGAACAGCCGCTGATCGTAACACGATTGTCTTCCAAGTATTCCTCGATGGTGTGAAAGCCTATGATAGCGGCAAGATGAAGAATACGACCGTAGCCAAAGATATTGAACTAGATGTGACAGGTGTTCGTGAATTAAAGCTTGTTGTTACCGACTCTGGTGATGGAAATTCAGAAGATCATGGAGATTGGGCCGATGCTAGACTTGTGAAAGCCGCAGTTGTAGCACCGTCTGTAGGTCTCCACATTGCAGGACCGACAGAAGCGAATTCTGGAGCGAACTTTGAATTAACATATGGCTTAGGTGATATTACGCATGAAGCGTATGGTCAGGATTTAACCTTCACGTATGATTCAAATCAGTTGGAGTTCATCTCGGCGGAGCAATCCAATGTGGATAACCAAATTATTGAGACACTTAGTACGTTAGGTAAGGTACGACTTATTCTTGCGAATATGAACGGAGAACAGGTAACAGGAGACATCTTGAAGCTGAACTTCAAAGCGAAAGCAAGTGATGTGTCTGCAAAGACTACGGTGACACTATCTAAAGTGGTCATTGCAAACGGTCTTGGTGTAGAGAAGGAGCTTGATGGCGCTTCGCATGATATTCAAATCAATCAAGTACAGAACAATGTAGATAAAGCTTCTCTCATTCAATTGGTTGCTAATGCACAGACCAAGTTCGCTTCCGCTGTAGAGGGTACAGAAGCTGGTCAATATCCAATTGGAAGCAAAGCTACACTTCAAGCAGCGATTGCGAAAGCGCAAGGCGTTGTTAATAACACTAACGCTACGCAAGAGCAGGTAGACCAAGCGTATACCGAATTGAATGTTGCCCTAAATGCATTTGTTGATTCTGTGAATCCAGAAACTTCGGTACCATCAGCAGATGTTAATGGTGATGGAAAGATCTCCATTGGCGATCTAGCTATGGTAGCAGCTGCATATGGCAAGAAACTGGGAGATGCAGATTGGAATCAATACAAGAAGTTGGATGTTATCAAGGATAACAAAATAGATATTGCTGATCTAGCATTCGTAGCAAGCAAAATCTTAGAGTAGATTAAGAGCGTACAGTATGGCTAACTCGAGATGCATGATGTAGTAAATTACATCATGCATCTCGTCTTTCAATGTGCATCCGAATATACATGGCTGACGGAAACATAATAGAGCTTCACATTTGAATCGAATGTGAACTTAGGGAGTGAAATTTCGATGGGCAAAAGATTAATAAGCTTGTTAACAGTCATTGTTATCTTAGTAAGTATGTATACCATTCCTGTAAGTGTTGAAGCATCAAGTCTTGATACACAAACTAAAGTCTCAGCAACGCTTAGTCCTTATGAAATTTATCCTATACCGCAGGGACAATCCTATGGCGGAAGCAATTTTACCATCACCGATGATGTAAACCTTGTTATAGAAGGAGATATCGATGAATCTACACGAAATTTCCTCAATAACATCCTGTCATCCAAATCGATCCATGCTACAAAATCGGATGCAGTAGTATCAAATAAAACGAATATCTTACTCGGCATAAACAAATCAAACGGGTATGTGGACACTTATGCTAAGGCTAATATCACATATAATGCTTTAACTTTTAACAAGCAAGACGCATATGTCTTGGATATAGACAATACGTCAGCACAAGCGGGTAATATCGCTATTATTGGTGCGGATACAGATGCGGTGTACTACGGGTTAGCAACCTTAAAGATGATCGTGGATCAGATGCCTGGGAAGAATATTCAGACTGTAAAATATGAAGATTATGCCGATGCGAAGTGGAGAGGATTCATCGAAGGCTTCTATGGTTTTCCTTGGTCTCATGAGGACCGTATTAGCTTGATGCGATTTGGTGGACAAATCAAAATGAATTCATATATATTCGCTCCTAAAGATGACCCGTATCATAATTCAGCATGGAGAACGCTATATCCAGCAGCAGAATTAGCAAAGGTTAAGGAACTAGTTGATGTAGGACATGAATCTAAAACGCAATTTATTTGGGCGATTCATCCTGGTTTTAGCATGATTAATTGGAACAATTATGATACAGAGTTAAATACTTTATTGACTAAGCTTGACCAATTGTACAGTGTTGGTGTTCGTCAATTTGGCTTGTTCATGGATGACATTAGCACCTCGCAATCGTTAACGGACAAAGATAAGCATGTCAAGCTCGTCACCGATGTGGCGAACTGGGTTACTTCCAAATCTGATGTGAAATCATTAATTTATTGTCCTCCGTATTACAATCAGGCATGGACTGGAGAAAGTGGGAAGCCATATTTGCAAGCTTTAAGAGCTGTCCCAGCCAATGTAGAAATTATGTGGACAGGAAAAGATGTAATTGGAAGCGTTAACGTTACGGATAATCAGTGGGCTAAGAATGAGATCGGAAGAGATCCTTATATTTGGCTTAATTATCCGGTCAACGGATATAAGAAGAATAGACTTTTATTAGGTCAGGTCGAGATGCTACAACCGAACACTCATAATTTCTCGGGTATTGTTTCCAATCCGCTAGAACAGGCGGAACTATCCAAGGTAGCCTTGTTCGGAGTCGCAGATTACACATGGAACGTAGATGATTTCAATAAAGAACAGAGTTGGGTTGATTCCTTCAAGTATATTGCACCAGAGGTTGCTTCTGAGTACAACATTATTGCACATCATATGAGTGATCCATCTCCGAATGGGCGTGGTGTTGTATTTGACGAATCGGAGAAATTGAAAGCTAAGTTGGAGACGTTTTTAAGTGCATATTCGAATGGAGCTTCCGTGTCTGGAATTGGAAGTGAGCTCATAGGAGAGTTCGATCAAATTGTAAGCGCTATTCAAGGGTTTAAAGCGAAGAATCAGAATCAGAACTTATTGGATGAGATCGATCCTTGGCTCAATTGTCTAAGGCTTGTCGTACTGTCTGATAAATACGTGGTTCAATCCGTCATGGCACTGGAGAACGATGATAAGAATGGGGCATGGGAGGCGCTAGCCAAGGCAACTAATGCCATGACCGAATCACAGAAGTTCACAAGGGCTGTAATTGACGATAAGCCTCAAATCGTTGAAGCAGGCTCGAAGCGCTTAGTTCCTTTTGCTAATGAATTGATTCAGAAGCTGGATGCGAAAATTTATTCCTCTCTAGATCCTACCTTTATCACGTCCCTAGCGATGAGTTCTTATGGCGCACCTGCGGCATTAAAGAACATGGTAGACGGAAACCTCAGCACTTATTACTATAATCAGACGATTCAAAAGAATGGTGACTGGTATGGAATTGATTTTGGAAAGTCTGTCAAAGTGAATGATATTGCAATTATCCAAGGTAGAACCAATACAGACCAAGATATTTTTCAGCGGGGTGTGTTGGAATACTCCATAGACGGGTTAAGTTGGACTGCTATTGGTGAGGAAAGATCAGGCTATCGAATATCTGTCAAAGGGCTTGATATGGATGCTAGATTTGTTAGATATCGCTTGACGCATGCCGGAATTCCTGGGGGAAAGCCTGATCTGTGGACAGCGGTAAGAGAATTTACAGTGAATTCGGAATATGGAAAAGCGGGAATTTACAGTAATGTACTTGCGCTAGCCGAAGTACCCGTGGAGTCATCAGCTGAAGGTGTTAATCTCTCAAATGTGAGTAATATTACATTGGAACCATCCCAATATGTTGGGATTAAGTTATCCTCTATTGAGAATATCTCGGGAATTACCGTGAGTCGTTCTAATGATGGGGCGATATTGGAATCATCGAAGAACGGGGTGGAATGGCAGGTGGTCTCACCGGGAAGTAGCATATATCCGACTGCAGCCTACTTCAGACTCGTTAATAAAAGCGATCAGCAAATCACATTCAATTTAACATCATTGCAGGTGAAATTTCAAAAGCTCGTCGATCCTGTTATCACTCATAATTATGAGAGTGTATATGAAGGCAACTTGGCTTCGGTATATGACGGAAAGATAGATGCGAAAGTATGGTTTAGAGGAAGACAAACTCCTGGAAGATTTGTTCAAGTCGATATGGGTGGTGTAGTAGATGTGCAGAACGCTGCTGTTGTCATCAACGATGGTGAAACGGATTATTTCCGTCAGGGCAGCCTTCAATTATCGGTTGACGGCGTTAACTGGGAGACGATTCATACCTTTGAAAACCCAGCGGATATAAGTCTGAATTTCCCTGAACATGTCGCTCCATATCGCTATAAGAGAGTGCAGGTTGATCATAAACCAGCTAGATTTATCAGGTTGTATACAACGGTCGACAGAGCAGGATGGCTTTCCCTGAATGAAATTCTAGTTAACGAAGGTATTGAGAAACTAGGAATGGAAAGTCCAGTCATACAGTCACAGCCACTTGGTGCATTAGGTAATGAGGCGATCTATGCAGCGGATCAACAATTATCAACTTACTATACACCTATAGGTAATTCACTTTCAGGTTCATTGAATTATAAGGTGTTCAAGCATACGGAGCTGAGTCAAATTATTATTCTGCAAAGTCCTACGGCTATCTCCAATGCTATCGTATCGATTAGGGATGAAGCGGGTTGGCACCAAGTCGGCCAACTATCACAAGGATACAACGTAATTAATACTTCTGCTTACGCGCATGTATTAGAGATGAAGTTGGAATGGTCTGGGGCTGTGCAACCTATTATCCATGAGATTATTCCAATTCAACGAGACGTTGAGGTCGTTCTGCCAGGAGTGCTAACGACGGTATTATCGGCACCAAGCATGGTTGCTGGAGGCACACCATTTGATGTTCAATTCGGACTGAAAAGCGTGACGCAATCGGTATATGCACAGGATATCACGGTCAATTATGATCCGGTAGTAGTGACTTTCAAGTCTGTAAAGTCCTTAAAGGATGGGGTTAAATTAGTAACAATGGACGATGATACTCCTGGTCTAATTCGATTTATTGTGATTAGCGAAGGCCCTGACCATGCCGTTACTGGTGATGCGCAACTCCTTGAACTGAGCTTTGAGGCGAAGGTATTGGCTCAACAGGTCATGAGTTCAATATCAGTATCAAGTGCAATACTCGCTGATGGTGAGGGGAAGGAAACCGAGGCGGCAGTGTCCTCTGTTCAAATACAAGTTACAAAGGAGAACGGCATTCCAGGTGACGTGAATCAGGACAATAAAGTAACGATTGGTGATCTAGCGATTGTTGCAGTCCATTACGGCAAGGACTCTAACAGTCCGGACTGGCAGCAAGTGAAGAATGCAGACGTTAATCGAGATGGTCGAATCAATATTGAGGATTTAGCACTTGTGGCGAGGAAGATTGTAGAGTAAACATATGCGCTTCGTTGTACTTATGTGCTTAAGCATCTCGAAGTTCAGAGTGGGATGCATAATTGGCAGAGGATAGGGTTACTTCAGTATTCCTATCCTCTAATTATAACTATCAATACTAATTATATGGAGGTTCCAAATGCGACAAAAACAATGGTTCCAAAGAGGTACGGCGATTTGTATTATGACAGCTATGTTGTTTACTAGTTTCACTATTCCTACCAATGCTAGTCAATCTGAACCACCTCAAGTTGGCGAAAACCCAACCCTCATTAACACCATTGAATCCACGTCAGAGCGTCGTATTAATTTCAATGACGATTGGCGCTTCCAACGAGAAACGAATGGCAGTATAACAGGAGCACAAGCACCAAGCTTTAATGATAGTGCATGGCGACAATTGAATGTACCCCATGATTGGAGTATTGAACTTGATTTCAATGCTAGTTCACCAGCTACGCATGAAGGGGGATATCTAGACGGAGGAATTGGTTGGTACCGCAAGACATTTACCGTTCCGCCGTCCATGGAAGGAAAACAAATCTCCATTGACTTCGATGGCGTGTATATGAACAGCACGACCTATCTGAATGGTCAATTATTAGGTACATATCCATATGGATATAATGCATTCTCTTACGATATTTCTAACCTTATCTATACCGATGGTAGAGAAAACGTACTTGCAGTAAAGGTGAACAATACGCAACCTAGCAGTCGTTGGTATTCGGGAAGCGGGATTTACAGAAATGTCTATCTAACCGTAACCAATCCTATTCATGTTGCAAGATACGGTACCTTTGTAACGACACCTGATTTAGAGAGCGATTATAAATTGGGGAAAGCCGATGTGAACATCCAGACGAAGATCAAAAATGATTCAAGTGCATCTGCTTCTGTGAAAGTGAAATCTACGATTTATGATGCGGATGGTACAGTCGTGTCGACAGTTGAGTCAGGGGAAACTTCAGCCGCCCCCGGCGTAGTTACAACTGTTGAAGATCATGCAGCAATTCAAAATCCTACGCTATGGAGTACCAACAATCCTTACAGATACAACTTAGTTACCGAGGTTATTGTCGGCGGACTAACGGTGGATAAATACGATACGCGTTTTGGAGTTAGATATTTCAAGTTCGATCCTAACGAAGGATTCTCACTCAACGGCCAATACATGAAGTTACATGGCGTATCCATGCACCATGATCAGGGTGCGCTTGGAGCCGTAACGAATGACCGAGCGGTAGAACGGCAAATGCAGATCATGAAGGATATGGGTGTGAATGCGATTCGAAGCACTCACAATCCGGCTTCACCTGAATTGTTGGAAGCCGCGAATAACTTAGGTCTACTTGTCATTGAAGAAGCCTTTGATGCTTGGAATCAGGGGAAGAAATCACAAGACTACAGCAGATTTTTCTCCACATGGGCAGAACATGATATAAAAGAAATGGTGGACAGAGGTAAGAATGAGCCATCGATCATCATGTGGTCCTTAGGAAATGAAATTTATGATACAACAAGCGCAAATGGCGTTACGACGGCCCGCAATTTAGTTCAATGGGTGAAAGAAATAGATACAACTCGTCCAACAACCATTGGTGAAGACAAAACGAGAGGCGATAAAGTGAATGTCACAGCCATAAATCCTTTTGTGAAACAAATATTCGATTTAGTGGACGTTGTAGGATTGAACTACAGTGAAAATAATTATACTGGCTATCATAATCAGAATCCGAATTGGATCATTTACGGAGCAGAGACATCATCTGCAACACGTTCAAGAGGCGTATACACACACCCAAATACCTATAATCAAAGTACAACGTACTCAGATTATCAACAATCTTCTTATGATAACGATTTTGTAGGCTGGGGAAGAACGGCAGAAGATGCTTGGAAAAGAGAAAGAGATCTAAAGCATATTGCAGGTCAATTCATATGGACTGGATTCGATTATATCGGCGAACCTACACCATACTATAATTCTTTTCCTGCCAAAAGCTCCTATTTCGGCGCTGTGGATACGGCAGGATTACCCAAAGATATCTTCTATTATTACCAAAGCCAATGGAAGTCTGAGCCAATGGTTCATCTACTTCCGCATTGGAATTGGACAGCTGGTGAATCAGTTCGCGTCTTAGCGTATACCAATGCATTTAAGGTTGAATTGAAGCTGAATGGCGTCTCATTAGGAGAGCGCAGTTATGTGAACAAAACAACCTCTGGTGGAACACCTTACAAAGAAACATCTGCTGGAAAAACATATCTAGAGTGGGCAGTTCCTTTCAGTAAAGGTACTCTAGAGGCGATTGCAATGGACGAAGCAGGAAACATCATTGCTAAAGATGAGGTAGTAACTGCGGGAGCACCTGCTGCCGTGAGATTAACGGCGGATCGAAATGTCATTACAGCCGATGGTAAGGATTTATCCTACATTACCGTAGATGTTGTAGATAGTCATGGAATTGTCGTGCCTACTGCAGACCATCTTGTGAATTTCACACTCTCTGGTAGTGGGCAACTTGTAGGTGTTGATAATGGTAATGCATCGAGTGTGGAGAGATATAAAGATAATAAACGGAAAGTATTCAGTGGAAAGGCAATTGCCATCATTCAATCCAATAAGAATTCTGGAGAAATCACACTAAACGCATCATCTACTGGACTAGTTGGTGATTCTGTCCATGTATTTACCGTGAAGTCTACCGATAACACTGAACAGACTGTAGCCGGAATTGAGAGTATTAATATTGCGACACAAGTAAATGAAGTGCCTGAATTACCAACTAAAGTGAAGGTGTATTACAGCGATTCATCCGTGCTAACGAAAGATGTGACATGGGATACAATAGAGCCTTCGCAGTATAGCCAACTTGGTAAATTCATTGTCGAAGGTACGATTGAAGGAATAACAACTAGAGCAGTTGCCACGGTAACGGTTATGGGCGTAGTAGCCATAAAGCCTGTTGCAATCGTTACAAAAGTTGGAGTTATTCCGACCTTGCCAACCCAAGTAAGCCTACTGTATAGCGATAATTCTCTAAAGAATGTTCCTGTGACTTGGGAAGCCATTCCAACAGGTACAGTAGATCAGGTAGGAGATTTTGTCGTTGAAGGTAGTGTAGCTGAGACGAGTTTGAAAGCTAAGGCCAATATTAGGGTCACAAGTGAAAGTCAGTTAGTCAATATCATGTTACGTCAAAATGGCTCCACTTATCCGTTAATCGAAGCTACATATACCGGAAATGGAGATAATCTCAATGCCATTAATGACGGTATCAAAAGTTACAATGAGAGTCCTAAAAATAGATGGACGAATTGGAGCCAATCCGCTCGTGATGCAGGTGATACGATCACGGTGAACTTTGGAAAGTCCTATGCCATTAATAATTTAGATTTATTTGTATTTACAGATTCAGGTACTGTCGTTCCAGGTGTAGTAACGGTGCAGTATTGGAATGGTACTGCTTGGGCCAATGTTACGAATCAAACGCAACCCTCTCCTTTTGTCGTACAGAAGAATGCGATTAAGTTCGACACCGTGACAACGGATAAGCTGAAATTCCATATGAAGGCATCACAAATAGGCAAATTCTCGGCTTTGACAGAAGTTGAGGTGTATACAGAACAGATGGCTATGGCAACAACAGCTAATCTTAGTGAAATCACCATTAATGATGTAGCCTTACCAGAATTCAGCGCAAGCAAACGGGACTATAAACTCAGATTACCTTATGGCAGCTCACTACCTAACATAAAGGCAACAGGAGCAGATCATGCAACGGTTATGATCCTTCCGGTACTATCACTGCCAGGAGTAGCGAAGATTTATGTGACTTCAGAGAATGGACTCATAAGTTCCGAATACAGCATTGAAGTGACAACAGAAGAACCCAAGCTTGTATCCACGGAGCTTGTCGTAACCACAACCCAAATTGTGGAGGACGATATCGTTGATTTGAAGGTTAATGGGACGCTAGAAAATGGCGCTGTTGTGGATTTAACCAAGTCGAATCCGACATTTGCTAGTGATAATAACAATATTAGAATTGAGAATGGCAAGCTGTACGCACTGCATGAAGGTGAAGCAAATGTCACAGCAACAGTTACGTATAACGGAACTACGCTGATCACACCAACAATGACCTTTATCATTGCGAAGAATGCAGCAGATAAAGTCATTCAGAGTTTGAATGAGGTTAACATTGTTGTGGGTATGGGAGTTGCTCCTGTGCTACCTGACAAGGTCATCGCCAATTATAATACAGGACTTCCTTTGGAAGTATCCGTCGTATGGGAACCCATCCAACCTTCCCAATATGGGAAGTTAGGCGAATTTACGGTATTAGGTAGTGTAGTGGGGACAACGAATAAAGCAAAAGCAAAGGTTATCGTCAAAGGCGCAGTAGGTGTGGAACATATCTCAATGGCTGTATTGCGTAATCAAAAGCCTAACTTACCTCAAAACGTGACAGTCTACTTCAGTGATGGAACACAAGAATTAAAATCGGTTACATGGGGACAAATACCAAGCAATACGTTGGATTCGATAGGAACATTCGAGCTTAATGGTTCAGTGGATAGTGTCAACCTAAACACGAAAGCGAGTATTCGCGTAACGGATACGATAGGTAACACGCTTAATATCAGTAGAGCGAAGAATGGCTACGATTATCCTAAAGCAGAGGCTTCCTTCACGAATAAAGGTGATGGTTCGCAGGACAGAATTGAAGCGATAAATGATAGTATCATTTCTTATAACGATACGCCACAGAATCGCTGGTCGAACTGGCAAAGAACCCCTCGTCTAAGTGATTGGGTATCCATCACATTTGGCGACTTCGAGCCAGTCGAGCATGATGTAGACAATATGGACATTCATTGGTTCTCAGACTTTGGCACCGCAGTTCCAGCTAGTCTCAAGATCAAATATAAATCTGGAGATAACTGGCTGGATGTAACGAATTTAATTAGCGATCCATCTATACCGATAGCGGGATCTGGTAATCATTACTCATTCGATATGGTCAGGACTTCTGCATTGAAAGTGGAAATGATCGCACAATCAGGAAAGAGTCTAGCGATAACAGAAGTGAATGTTCTCACCAAAACAGCTGTTGCGAACAGTGAGCCAACGGTAACGGATATTCAAGTAGATGGTAAAAGCATTATTGGTGCCTTTATTCAAACGGGTGACCATTATGAATACCATGCCAAAATCAAAAATGGTAACGCTATGCCACAAGTGACTGCAACAGGTACAGACAACACAAGCATAACGATAGTACCCGGAATTTCGCTTCCTTCTGTTGCCAAGGTTATAGCAAGATCAGAAGATGGCAAAAAAACAACCGTCTATCAAATTCATTTCAGCCAAGAAGTGGAGGAGATTCCAGATCAATTAAGCATTTCTTTGGAAGGACCAACAACTGTGCAATCCGAAGGGTTGTTCACGGTCGATGTTGGATTACAACACGTAACAACGCCATTGCAAGCCGAGGACATCATTGTTCGTTATGATGCGGATAAATTCGAGTTTGTTGAAGCGGTATCCAAGTTGGCACATGTCCAATTAGTAGAAGTATCCACCAAGATTCCAGGTGAAGTACATCTAATCGCTGCAAGTACGGGTACAGATCAGGTGTTAAACACAGATGGGGCAATTTTCGAGATGACATGGCGAGCGAAGCTTGTAGATCAACGAATTTCAGGTGTCATCGAAGTTAAGCAATCGATCGTTAGTGATTCACAGGGAAATGAGATGAATACAGCGCTCAAATCCATCACGATCGAAATTACGCCGACCATTATTTCAGGTAATCCAGATGTAAACGGTGATGGTAAAGTGAGCATCGGAGATTTAGCCATGGCAGCTGCACATTATGGCAAGACAGTTGATAGTCCTGATTGGAATCTCATTAAGAGAGCAGATATCAATGGAGATGGGAAAATAGGAATAGAAGATCTCGCAGCAATTGCTGTGAAAATTCTAGAGTAAGTTCGATTTGCAGGTTGGTGAGAGCAGCCATAGGGTTGCTCTTCCAATCAATCTACGAGTTACAACATTAAAATGAAGAATGTGGAGGCTCGACGATGAAGCGTAAACAATGGTTTCAAAAAGGCACAGCCATTTGTATCATGACCGCTATGCTTTTTACTAGCTTTACTTTTCCTACGTATGCAAATCAAACAGATCCACCTCAAGTTAGTACAATATCATCCGACACCAATGCTATTGAATCCAAGTCAGAACGTCGAATGAATTTCAATGACGATTGGCGTTTCCAAAGAGAAACCAATGGCAGTATTACAGGAGCACAAGCACCAACCTTTAATGATAGTGCATGGCGACAACTGAATGTACCCCATGATTGGAGTATCGAACTTGATTTCAACGCCAGTAGTCCAGCTACACATGAAGGCGGATTTCTAGACGGGGGAATTGGTTGGTATCGCAAAACCTTTACAGTTCCAGCCTCTATGGCAGGACAGCAAATCTCCATTGACTTCGATGGCGTGTATATGAATAGTTCGACTTATCTGAATGGTCAACTGTTGGGTACATATCCATATGGATATAATGCATTCTCTTACGATATTTCCAACCTTATCTATACCGATGGAAGAGAAAACGTTCTTGCGGTTAAGGTGAACAATACGCAGCCTAGCAGTCGGTGGTACTCAGGGAGCGGGATATACAGAAACGTCTATCTCACCGTGACCGATCCTATTCATGTTGCTAGATACGGTACCTTTGTAACGACACCTGATTTAGAAAAAGCTTACGCACAGGGAAGAGCCGATGTGAATATTGAGACAAAGATCAGAAATGATTCGGCTGCGTCTGCTTCCATCAAGGTGAAATCTACCATTTATGATGCGGATGGAACAGTAGTATCAACCGTGGAATCTGCTGAGAAATCGTCAGCGTCTGGAAAGGTTATTACCTTTGAAGATCTAGCGGTGATTCATCAACCTACACTATGGAGTACCGACACTCCTTACAGATACAATCTCGTCTCTGAAGTTATCATAGGGGGGAAGGTAGTAGATACCTATGAAACTCTCTTTGGCGCTAGATATTTCAAATTCGATAAGAATGAGGGCTTTTCTTTAAACGGACAATATATGAAATTACATGGGGTATCCATGCACCATGATCAAGGCGCACTTGGGGCTGTGACGAATGATCGAGCTGTAGAACGACAAATGCAGATTATGAAGGATATGGGTGTAAATGCGATAAGAAGTACTCATAATCCAGCGTCGCCTGAACTGTTAGAAGTAGCCAATCGCTTAGGGTTACTTGTTATTGAAGAAGCATTTGACGCATGGAATGTAAGTAAGAAAACAAATGATTATGCACGTTTCTTCTCTGTATGGTCAGATCGATTTGCATCTACTTGGGCCGAACATGACATTAAGGAAATGGTTGATAGAGGGAAGAATGAACCTTCCATCATTATGTGGTCCCTTGGTAATGAAGTCTATGATGCGACTAGTGCAAGCGGTGGTCCGACTGCGGTAAAACTAAACCAATGGGTTAAAGATGTGGATACAACAAGACCAACGACCATTGGACAAAATGCAATCAGAGGCGATGGTGTCAATGTTGCACTTCCATCGGCTAATATTAAAGCGGTTATGGATGCAGTAGATATTGTAGGGTTGAATTATGCTGAGAATAACTATGTCGGATACCACGAGAAGTATCCAAATTGGACGCTATACGGTGCAGAAACTTCATCAGCGACACGTTCAAGAGGCGTATACACACACCCGTATCAATATAACAAGATGACTACTTATGCTGACTACCAGCAATCTTCTTATGATAATGATGCCGTAGGTTGGGGGAGATCGGCGGAGGATGCATGGAAAAGTGATAGAGACTTGAAACATATTGCTGGACAATTTGTGTGGACAGGATTTGACTATATTGGCGAGCCAACGCCGTATTACAATTCATTCCCGGCGAAGAGTTCTTATTTCGGTGCAGTGGATACTGCAGGATTCGCAAAGGATATCTTCTACTATTATCAAAGCCAATGGAAGTCAGAGCCTATGGTTCATCTTCTCCCACATTGGAACTGGACCGAAGGTGAATCGGTGCGCGTCTTAGCATATACGAATGCGCATACAGTAGAGTTACTACTTGATGGGACCTCACTTGGGGAACGAAGTTTCGAGAACAAAACAACGACCTTTGGAGTTGGCTATAAGGAAACATCCCTAGGGAAGACTTACTTAGAGTGGGCGGTACCTTTCAAAGCCGGTAAATTAGAGGCTGTGGCAAAGGATGAAACAGGTAAGGTGATTGCAAGGGATCAGCTGGTTACTGCGGGAGCACCTGTAGCTGTACGTTTAACTGCGGATCGACAAGTGATTACGGCAGATGGTGAGGATCTTTCCTATATCACAGTTGATATCGTAGACAGTCAAGGCAATATCGTTCCAACGGCAGATAATCTCGTTAAGTTCACAATTTCAGGAAATGGTGAGCTGGTTGGTGTAGACAATGGGAATGCAGCTAGTATAGAGAGATTTAAGGATACTAAGCGAAAAGCGTTTAGCGGTAAAGCCTTAGCGATTATCCAATCGGATAAAGAGTCCGGAGAGATCACAATAAATGCAAATTCAACAGGTCTTCTTGGAGGTTTATTAAGAGTGTTTACCGTTGATAACGGTGAAAGTGATCAACCAACGGTAGCTGGATTCGAGTTGGTTAATGTTACTACGGAGATGAATGTACCCCCCGTATTCCCAACAGAGATTGATGTCTATTATGGTAATTCATCAATCGTAACGAAAAATGTAACTTGGGATAAAATTGAACCTTCCCAATATGCTAAAAACGGTAGATTTACAGTAGAAGGAACAGTGGAAGGTATAACAAAGAAGATCGTAGTGACAGTAACGGTTATGGGCGTTGTGGCAGTTAAGACTCAGGCAATTGTGACTAAAGTTGGTGTCCTACCGACACTTCCTACGACAGCAAGTCTATTGTATAGCGATGATACGCAGAAAGATGTTACTGTCCAATGGGATGCAATAACAGCAGATAAGGTAGCTGTAGCTGGTAGCTTTATCGTTGAAGGTACCGTTGCCGAGACCGCTATCAAAGCGAAAGCATCGGTCCGAGTGACGAACGATTTCGAGAAAGTCAATATTATGCGTAGTCAGCAAGGGTCAGTTTACCCCAAATTAGAAGCGACCTTTACTGCACCGGCAGATAGACTTAATCATATCAACGATGGTATTAAGAGTTACACAGATACTCCGAAAAATAGATGGACAAATTGGACCCAAGCCGGCCGTGATGATGGGGATTCGATTACGATTGATTTCGGAGAAAAATATGCCATTAACAATTTAGATCTATACGTATATACGGATACAGGTACCGTTAATCCAAGTGCAGTAACGGTGCAACATTGGAATGGATCAACATGGGTGAATGTGAATAATCAATTAAATCCGACTCCCTATGTTGCACAAAAGAACGAAATTCGTTTCGACGCTGTGACAACAGATAAGCTGAAATTTCATCTAAAGGCATCTCAAAAGGGTAAATCCTCTGCCTTGACAGAGGTTGAGGTATACGCTGAGAAGCTAAATATCGGAACGACGGCTAATTTAGAAGGAATTAAAGTCAATAGTGTTGCTTTAGCGGACTTCGTTAATTCGAAACATGACTATACGCTAACTTTACCTTATGGAAGTGTACTCCCAGAAGTAGAGGCTACTGGAAAAGATGGGGCAGTCGTAACGATTGTACCAGCGGCTTCCCTTCCAGGTGCAGCAAAAGTATACGTAACGTCAGAAGATGGTCTGATCAATTCGGAATATATCATTCATCTGAAGACTGAAGCAGCCAAAATGGTTTCTGCAAAGATTGAAGTGGTAACGACGGATATTAAGGTAGACGACATTATACCATTGAAGGTTAATGGGTTGCTTGAAAGCGGTGAAGAGGTTGAATTAACGAGCACTAATCCAACTTATACGTTCGATAAAAACATCATCAAGATTGAGAATGGAAAACTTTACGCATTGGGAGAAGGGGAGGTTAAGGTAACGGCGACTGTTAATTATAACGGCCTATCCGTGACTACACCGGAATATATCTTCAAGATTTCACAGAATACAGCAGAGAAAGTGATTGAAAGTTTAGAGTCTGTAACTGTTGTAGTAGACCGAGGAGTTACGCCTGTTCTTCCTGCAAAGATAGTAGCGCATTATAACACAGGATTACCTCAAGAAGTCAACGTGACTTGGGATTCAATTGATCCCGTTCAATATGGGAAGTTAGGAGAGTTTACGGTGATGGGTAGCGTGGAAGGAACTGCTATCAAAGCCAAGGCTAAGATTGTCGTTAAGGGAGTAATCGCTGTGGAAAATGTGTCTATGGCTGTCCTACGTCATCAAATTCCTACCTTACCAGACATGTTGACCGTTTACTTTAGTGATGGCACTGAAGAACAGAAATCAGTGAAGTGGACGGAAATTCAAGCGGATAGCCTAAATACGCTTGGAACATTCGAAATTGACGGTACCATAGAAGGGACCAATCGGATCCCGAAGGCGAGCATTCGAGTTACCGAGCAAGTGGGCAGCGAACGCAATATTGCGAGAGCTAAGGAGGGTTATGACTATCCGAAAGCAGAGGCGTCCTTCACCAACAGTGGACCTGCCTCTAAGGATAGAATTGAAGCCATAAATGATGGCGTAATCTCCTATGGGGATGAACCATCAAACCGCTGGTCGAACTGGCAAAGAACCCCTCGTCTAGCTGACTGGGTATCCATCACCTTTGGTGATTTTGGACCTGTCGTTCACGGTGTGAACAACATGGAAATCCATTGGTTCTCAGATAGTGGAACCGCAGTTCCAGCTTCATTCAAAATTCAATATAAATCGGGAGATACCTGGGTGGATGTTACGAATGTACAGAGCAATCCATCAACACCGACAGGGGGTAAGGGCAACGTTTATTCTTTCGATATGGTGCAGACTTCCGCATTAAGGGTGGATATGACCAGTCAATCAGTTAAGAGTCTAGCGATTACGGAGATTAACGTATTTACTAAATTGGCGAAGGCAATTAGTGAACCCAACGTATCGGATATTCTTGTAGGCGGTAAAAGTATCATCGAGCGTTTTACACAAACAGGCGGGATATACGAATATAGCATGTCTGTTCCTAATCTTGCTGATATTCCACAAGTGATTGCAACAGGTACAAACAACACAAGCATAACGATAGTACCCGGAATTTCAGTACCTTCTGTTGCCAAGGTCATAGCGAGATCGGAAGATGGCAAGAAAACAACCAACTATCAAATTCATTTCAGTCAAGAAGTGGAGGAGACACCGGATCAACTAAGCATTTCTTTGGAAGGACCAACAAGTGTGCAATCAGAAGCAATATTCAAGGTCGATTTGGGATTACAACACGTAACAACGCCATTGCAAGCAGAGGACATTCTTGTTCGTTATGATGCGGATAAATTCGAGTTTATTGAAGCGGTATCTAAGTTGGCACATGTCCAATTAGTAGAAGTATCCACTAAGATTCCAGGGCAAGTACATCTAATCGCAGCGAGTACGGGTACAGATCAGGTGTTAGATACAGATGGGGCATTGATCGAGATGACATGGAAGGCGAAGCTCGTTGATCAAGGAACTTCAGGTGTCATCGAAGTTACGCAATCGATTGTCAGTGATTCACAGGGCAATGAGATGAATACAGCGCTCAAAAGCATCACGATCGCCATTACACCTATCCAAAGTTCAGGTAATCCTGATGTCAATGGTGATGGTAAAGTAAGCATCGGAGACTTAGCCATGATCGCTGCCAACTATGGTAAAAATTCCAGCAGTCCTAATTGGATTAATATTAGACAACTTGATCTAGATGGAAGCGGTACTATCGATCTGGTAGATCTTGTTATGGTTGCTCAGAAAATCCTTCAATAACAATCATTAACAGTTGAACCCCCCCCAATATTCGAAAGAGGTGTTTATCTTGATTAGAAATATCCTTACTAAAATACTAAGCATATCTTTGATCTTTGGTTTACTCACACAAATCTTCTATATGGGTCCGCAAGTAAACGCAGACGCAATCCCAACGTTACTAGCTGGGGATACCCTTACATTAGTTAGCAATAACAAAGTAAACTCCACCATGATATGGTGGAGTAAGGATAGTAACTCAACGATGGCATCTTTTGCGGCATCTGAATTACAGAGCTATGTTAAAAAAATAACAGGAGCTACCATTCCTGTTGTGAAAGGAACTATAACCCAAGAGGAATCCGCTCAACTCGGAAATATGTCGAGTGCGCTCGTACTCGTTACTGGTGATGAAGCTAGTAATTATGCTGCGGGTAATCAACCTGCAACTATTCCATTAGCATGGTTAAATTCTGCTAATACTAAACTAGTTGGTACTGTAGATGATTCATTCGTAGCTGAAACGAATGGGAGTCGTATCGTTCTAGCAGGTCAGAACGATCGAGGAACGCTCTATTCATCCTATGAATTGTTAGAGAAGGTCGGCGTAAAGTTCTTTGCTCCTTCTTTTAAATATTATGAGGGAAATACAGAGTTTGTACCCACGAACAGCACGTTAACCATAAGCGGTCTAGACGGTGTAAGCCAGCCAAGCTTTGAGTTTCGAAGAAAGTATGTTGAAGAAGGATGGAGCCACTCAGCGGAGAACTTACCGCAATTAATCGATTGGATGGCAAAGAATAAATTAAATACACTCGTTGTGCCATACGACTATATCGCTCAAGGAAACACGAAATGGGATGATTGGCGCGTAACACTTATAAGTGATTTGGAAAAACGAGGGATTATTGTTGAAGTCGGCGGGCACGGCTTCGAAAGTTTCCTTACAAAACCCAAATACGCTGCAACACACCCAGATTGGTTCGTTGCTGGACATAATGTATTCAACATCGCAAATGATGAAGCGGTGAATACGTATGTGTCAGAGGTTGTTGAATATTTAAGAGCTCGTCCTGAGATCGGTATCTTTGATGCATGGCCACCTGATGTTGCTTCATGGCCGCCAGCTGTTCTGACCAAATTCGGAACAAGTGCCAATGCCTACGCTTATGTAGTGAATAAACTTCATGCAGCAGTAACGCAACAATTACCGGGTGTTCGAATTGAAGCGATCGCGTACGCTTCGCATGTTGATCCTCCTAGCCAAGAGTACAAGTACGATGAATCCATTCTTATCGATTTCGCACCCTATTTCCGTAGTTATAGAGATACTGTATTCTCATCTGGGAATCAATCGGTTATTAATCAAATTAATAGTTGGAAGAACACCTTCAATGGTACATTTACGATGTATGAATACTATCGCCGTTATGCCTTTCACTCCTTACCCATCGTATTACCACAGCTGATAGGTCAAGAACTTCCATACTATAAGACATTTGGGATGGAGGGTATTGGAACATACTCGGAGCCAGCTGACTGGATCACTTTCGAAATTACACATTATATTCTAGCGAAGTTGTCTTGGAATGCTGATGTTAATGCACAAGAGGTTATAACGGATTACATTCAATCAAGATACGGCGCTGCTTCTGTAGATATGGCAGAGTATTTCAGACTTACCGAGGAAGCAGCCAGATCTATTTATAATTCGCCAACTGGGGATATGAATAATACTACTCGCGTAACAGGTATGAGAAACAACTATTTGCAAGCAAAATCAACACTAGAAAGCGCTTTGAGCAAAGTAGCTGCTGGTAAGCCGGAAGCTTATATGATTCAGCGATTATTATGGAATATCGATTTCTCCATTGCGGATGTAAGTGTAGATTACTATAGACTTCTTGGAGATAATACCAACATGGTGGCATCAAGGCTTCAAGCACAAGATGCGCTGAATGCTCATCGCTTCGACGGAATTATACTTCAGAACTCTTATTTAGTTCGCGAGTATATTTCGGGTTACGGCAATCTCGACTGGGTTCATGATATGTATCGTGGGAAATTGAAGTATGCGCCAATGTTGACAACCATGGGTACACATCAATCGAATACGATTAACCACATCGTCGATGGGAATGAAGAAACCGTGTATTGGTCCAATCTCAACCCAGCTATTGGTGATTATGTGGGCATTGATCTTCAAAAGGTTAAGCATATTAAAGAAATTAATTTATTAATGTCTACGACAGCGAAGCCTAATGATTACATTCGTAATGGTGTCATTGAGGGTTCTAAAGATTTCATAGAGTGGAAGACGATCGCTACAATTAGCAACCAACCTGTATCGAATCTGACTCTTGAGGACAATACCGAGGCTAGATTTATCCGCATTCGTTCAACAGCTGCACAGACACAGTGGGTCATTATGCGTGAATTTGATGTAGTCACTGAAGAAATTGTAGTGCCGAACCATAAGCTTCAAACGACACTTGAGGCAGACAGAAGTGAAGTGAAATCCGGAGAAACGGTGAATATCAAGGCAGGACTTGAGAATATTCCGGTTCCGATCTATGCATTAGATGTAGATCTAGAATACGATCCTAACGTATTGGAATTCGTGTCTGCCCAATCTATTAAGAACGGTCTATCTGTCATTGATACCAGCACTTCACTAGGGAAAGTCAGAATACTTGCAGCTAGCGAAGGTGTAGGAAATGCTTTAGAAGGAAATGTACAATTCTTAGAAACGAGCTTCAAAGTAAAAGGCATTGGAGAGTCCGTTACAAGTTTAATTAACCTCTCCAAAGCTGTTCTAGCAGATGAGCATGGCGTGGAGACGGAGGCGTTACCTTCCACAACGAGTATACAGGTTAACACGGAAGTCATTGGAATATCAGGTGATATTAATAACGATGGTAAAGTGAGTATCGGGGATCTTGCTATTGTTGCAGCACATTATGGTAAGGATACGAACAGCACAGATTGGCAGCAAGTGAAGAAAGCAGATGTGAACAAAGATGGCGTTATAAATCTAGAAGATTTGGCAATTGTGGCACAGAAGCTAATTGAATAAGATTATGAAGGGAACGCGGATACACAAGAAATATTGAAGTGCACTCCTTAGAAAAGTCATAGGAATAACCCATGGGTGAATCCGATGTCATTCTAAGGGGTGCATTTTTATCATGATAAAAATAAGTGCCAAAAATATCAACTCTACATCAAGAGATATCAAATCAAATCGCATTCACTGTTTGTATAATGAAAGGATATGTAGAATGCTTATTTCAAGCAAAAGATGTAAGCGTTTAACTCAAATGAAATTAAATTTAAATATAAAGGAGTTGTGTAAATTGAGAAAAGCCACATCCATATTACTAGTATTAATCATGCTCCTTGTCATGCTTCCAACGACGATATTCGCTAATGAACCTATACACAATATAGCCGCTTCAAATTTGATATTAAGAGTGGATAATCAGCAAATTTATAACAATAATTTCACGAATCTAAATGATAAAGTGGATGCATTAAAGTTGCTTGATGAAGGGACGATTATCATCAGATTCCGTCCAACAGCTACGCCAATCATGTCCTTATTCTCACTTAGCAACAATACTACAGCGAATGGGCACTTTCATCTATACGTCACTCCATCTGCCATAGGCAGTGAGAATCGTTATGAGAAGACGGGAGAGATAAGTACAAATACGCAATTCAAAGTGGATGTACCCTTAAAGACAAATGAGGTTCACACGTTAGCGATGGTAGTAGATAAGACACAAGGTTACAAGTATTTCCTTGATGGGAAGCTGGTCAAGCAGGATACAACAACGGTCAGGAAATTCCTAAGCAATATTTACGCACCGAACAGTGCTCAAATAGGCCGTACAGAAAGAAAGTCTGGATCTAATAACTATCCTTTTAGCGGGGAAGTAGATTTCGCTGAAGTGTATGGAAGTATATTAACAGACCAAGAGTTAATTGCAATTACAGGAGTAACGCAAGCGGTTCCAGTACAGAATCCTTTACCCGATAGTGCTATGATTACGGATCCTCATTCCGTATTCTACCCAGGGTTGTATGGTTCAAGTGCCTATCGTATTCCGGCTCTACTGTACACGAAGGCAGGAACGTTAATCTCGGGTATTGATAAGCGGATCAATGGTGGGGGCGATTCTCCAGCGAACATCGAT
Source organism: Paenibacillus sp. CMAA1364 (assembly GCF_054373195.1). NCBI lineage: Bacteria > Bacillati > Bacillota > Bacilli > Caryophanales > Paenibacillaceae > Paenibacillus > Paenibacillus sp. CMAA1364. The sequence continues at coordinate 264,953 of NZ_JBITNB010000003.1, forward strand.
ATTATCGTCAAAAGAAGTCTAAACCAAGGGGATACTTGGGAGAATAACGAAGTTCTCATCAATAATTATCCTGGAAACGCATCGAATATTGATCAAGCCCTATTACAAGATCAAGACACGGATAGAATTTATTCCCTTGTGCTTGGATTTCCAGAAGGTGCTGGATTTCCAACTGCACAGAAGGGAAGCGGCTTCAAGTCTATAAATGGCAAACCATATTTGATCCTTTGGGATTCAAGCAATGCTGAGTATACGGTGAGAGAGAATGGAGAGGTCTATAACCATTTGAATGTGAAAACATCATATACCGTGGATAAGCAAAGAGATTTGTACAATAACAATGTAAAAGTAAGTCATATTTTCCTCGATAATTCACCGTTAAAGCCGCTTAAAACCTCTTATTTGGAGATGTGGCACAGTGATGATGATGGTGTAACCTGGGATGGGCCAGTTGACTTGAATTCAGGGATCAAAGAAGAATGGATGGCTTTTCTAGGTGCGGGACCGGGGTCGGGCATTCAATTGACACAAGGGGTTCATAAGGGAAGACTAGTATTCCCTATATACTTCACTAACGAAATGAATAGTCAAGCAAGTGCTGTGATCTATAGCGATGATCATGGTGTGACGTGGCATCGTGGCGAATCACCCAATGAAGGTCGTATCGTGAATGGCGTGACTCTACAAGAGAGAACATTCAGAGGAAATGAGATTACAGAAGCTCAAGTTCTCGAGATGCCCGATGGTCAACTCAAAATATTCATGAGAAATTATTCCGGATTTGCTCAGATTGCAACTAGTTTTGACGGTGGAGCGACCTGGGATTCGGAAGTTGTAACCGAAAGTGGATTGATTGCAGCTTACTGTCAAATGACAGCAATTCGTTATAACGGATTAATCGATGGAAAAGAGGCAGTGATCTTTGCAAGCCCTGGCAACAGTTCATCACGCATTAATGGGACGGTGAAAGCTGGCTTGATATTAGAAGAAGGTACGTATTCCAACGGCAGAACAAAGTATAAGTTCGATTGGAAATATTCGCAATTGGTCAAAGAAGGACATTATGCCTATTCCAGTCTAGCAAATCTTGCGAACGGGGATATTGGTCTATTGTATGAAGGAACGGGTAGCGCAGAGATGAGTTTCATTAAATTTGATGTGGATTATTTGAAATGGCAGAAAAATGTGAATAGTCCCCCTGCCAATTTAAAGACGATTGCAATTGAAACACCTAATCCCAACGGCTACTTAGCCAATGATCCGTTGAAGATCAAAGTGGTGTTCGATCGTTACATGATGCTCAGTGGTGATCGTAACTTGAAAGGAACCATTGGTGATCAACCTATCGAATTCCAATATGTAAGCCAAAATGAGGCAGGTACAGACTTTATTTTCCAAGGCAACTTTCCTACTATTGCACCAGGTTCATACCCATTAGTAGCTGGATTTGATACCAATCTTAAGGCGTACAATGCCTTTGGAAATGCACTGCCGACCCAAGCTGTTGAGAACAAGCTTCAAACGGATGTTATTTCACGATCTAATGCTACAGAGCAGGGAGAAGCTACTCAATTAACAGGTGCAAGTCGTGTAGATTCAGGAGAAGAATTCAATATTCAACTGGGTCTAAATCGTATCAACCAACCCTCTTACGCTCAAGATATCACTGTCAACTATAATCCCGTGGTGATGGATTTCGTATCCATGAGATCATTAATCAGTGGTGTCAATCCGTTCGAGACCATCACGACGACATCTGGAACCATTCGTACATTACTTGCAAGTACAGGTGCCGAGCATGGCGTAACTGGAGATGTGTCTTTACTTGAATTGAGCTTTAAGGCGAAAGATGTGACGGAAGCCAAATCGGGGATCATTCAAGTCTCGAAAGCCGAGATCGGCTTCGCTGATGGAACAGAAGCAACAGCAACAGCATCAACATTAAGTGTTGAAGTTGAACCGGTTGTCATCGGAATTCCTGGTGACATCAACATGGATGGAAAAGTAAGCATCGGGGATCTTGGTATCGTTGCAGCACATTACGGTAAAGACGTAAATAGTTCAGATTGGGAGCAAGTTAAGAAGGCTGACGTCAATAAAGATGGAAAGATTGATATTGTAGATCTCACAAGTGTTGCAAGATTGATCGTCAATTAGTGGAATGAAAGGTGGCAGGAAAATGAAAAAGAAGACACTTAGTTTGATACTAGCGTTGTTTATGGTTGTAAATGTATTATCCACATTAGTGAGTGCCAGTCCAGTGACTCTTGATGTTCAGACAACCAATGCAACAAACAATGGGCAATATGAAATATACCCTTTGCCTCAAGCTCAAAGCTATTATAATTCTAATGTTACAATAACGAATGAAGTGAACCTTGTCGTTGAGAGTGGCATTGATGTTTCTACCCAGAATTTTCTGGATCAGATCCTTGCTTCTAAGTCGATAACGGCAACGAAATCAAGCAGTGTTGTGGCAGGGAAGACGAATGTATTGGTAGGAGTGAAGAACTCTACGGGATACGTGGATACTTACTTCAATGATCATATCAACTATGATGCTACCATCTTCACCAAACAAGATGCACACGTATTAGATATCCATACCAAGACGGAACAGTCAGGAAACATAGCTATCCTAGGTGCTACTACGGATGCAGCGTATTATGCATTAGCTACATTGAAGATGATCTTTGATCAGATTCCTGGAAAAGAGATTCAAACGGTGAAATATGAAGATTATGCGGACACGAATTTCAGAGGATTTATCGAAGGATTCTATGGATTCCCTTGGTCACATGAGGATCGGATTAGTCTTATGCGGTTCGGTGGACAATTCAAGATGAATACCTATATTTTCGCTCCAAAAGATGATGTGTATCATAACTCGTCTTGGAGAACTTTATATCCTGCGGCTGAATTAGCCAAGATTAAAGAGCTAGTCGACGCTGGTCATGAATCGAAGACACAATTCGTATGGGCAATTCACCCTGGTTTCAATATGATCAATTGGAATAATTATGACGCTGAACTAGCAACGTTATTAGCTAAGTTAGAACAGCTTCATAGTGTAGGGGTACGTCAATTCGGATTATTCATGGATGATATTAGTACAGCTCAATCATTGACGGATAAAGAAAAACACGTGAAGCTGATCACCGATGTTGCAAATTGGGTGACATCGAAGGGAGATGTTAAATCCCTAATCTATTGCCCGCCTTTCTATAACCAAAGTTGGACGGGAGAGGGTGGTAAGCCATATTTACAAGCGCTAAGCAATGTTCCTGCCAATGTTGAAATTATGTGGACGGGTAATAGTGTTGTCGGTACGGTCAATACGGCAGATATGCAATGGGTAAAGGATGCAACAGGTAGAAATCCTTATATGTGGTTGAACTGGCCAGTGAATGATTATCGGGATTCTAGATTGATGTTAGGTAAAGGTGAAGTATTAAAACCAGGAACGCATAATATATCAGGTGTTGTATCGAATCCCATGGGTCATGCGGAACTGTCTAAGATTGCCTTGTTCGCAGTTGCGGATTATACATGGAATGTAGATGATTTCAATACTGATCAAAGCTGGTTGGACTCCTTCGACTATGTTGCACCTGAAGTGGCACAAGATCTCCATACAATTGCTTACCATTTAAGCGATCCTTCACCAAGTACTCACGGTCTTGTCGTAGGTGAATCAGAGAATCTTAAGGCTGATCTTGAATTGTTCTTAACACAATATAATAATGGTGAACCCGCAGGTGTTGTTGGAACTAGATTAATCGCTGCATTGGATAACATACTGCAAGCCATTCAATCTTTTAGAGCAAACAGTCTGAATACAAATATGGTGAATGAAATCAATCCGTGGCTGAATAGCTTACAGCAGGTTGTTCAAGCCGATAAATCCAGTATCGCATCAGCTTTAGCTGTTCAGAATAATGATATCGATTTAGCGTGGGGAGAGCTCGCGAAAGCAAGCAGTGCATTAGCGAAATCGAGAACATTCACCATTAAGAAGTTGAAATATCCTGATGTGACGGTAGAAGCAGGATCCAAACGATTGGTTCCTTTTGCTCAACAATTGATTAATAAGCTAGATGCGAAAATTTACACATCGATAGATCCTGACTATGTGATCCCTACGGCTATGATGTCCTATGGGTCGCCAACGGATCTAAACAAGATGATTGATGGTGACGTTAGTACCTATACGTATGTTCAGAAACAGCAAGTCAACGGGGATTGGTATGGTCTGGATCTAGGAAAAACGACCTCCGTTTACGATATTAAGATTACACAAGGAAGAACAAATACAGATAATGATATTTTTCAAAGAGGGGTATTGGAATACTCAACGGATGGTCAGACTTGGACCTCAATCGGAGCTGAAAGATCTGGTTATAGCATTGTGGTCACAGAGCTTGATCTTCAAGCTAGATATGTGAGATATCGATTAACTCATGCTGGCATACCAGGTGGAAAGCCCGATCTATGGACGGCAGTCCGAGAATTCACAATAAATGCAACAGCTGGAAAGACACAAGTATATACGAATGTGGATACATTGAAGGGTTCTACAGTTATAGCTACGGAAGTATCTGCAGAACTGTCCAACATTAGTGCAACGACGTTGAAGCCTTCTGAATATGTTGGAATCAAACTTCCATCTATTGAGCAAATATCAGAAATCACAGTAGAGAGCATCAATAAGGGCGCGGTACTAGAGACTTCAGAGAATGGTGTTGTCTGGCAGGTAGTTAGTGTTACAGGTGGATCGTATCCTAACGCAGCATACGTGAGACTAATCAACAAGAGTAGTGCAGATATACCTTTCGATCTTAATAAACTGACGGTGAAGTTAAATAAGTTCGGTGCACCTGTTGTCACTCATAATTATGAGAGCGTATATCAAGGAAATCTCCAAAATGTATATAACGGTAACTTAGGTGATAAGGTGTGGTTTGGTGGCATGCAGACTGCAGGTAAATACGTAAGCATTGACTTAGGTGGCGTTGTTAATGTCGAGAATGTGGCTGTAGTCATTGGTGATGGAGAAGGAGATTATTTCCGAAAAGGTGACTTGCAATTATCATTGGATGGTCAGACTTGGACAACGATCCATTCGTTCAATAATCCAGGAGATAAAAGTCTGAATTTCCCTACACATGAAGTTCCCTACCGATTTAAACGGGTGCAAGTAGATCAAGTTGATGCTAGATATGTTAGACTGATCTCTACGCAGACGAATAATGTATGGATGGCTCTCAATGAGATCATCGTTAATGAAGGGATCGAAAGACCTGGAACGGTGAAACCTGGGATCCAAGCTAGCCCTTCCGGTGGTTTGGGAAATGAAGTGGTGAATGCTATTGATCATCGCTTAGCGACATTCTATAAGCCAGCGGGTGCATCGAAGCCCGGAACGCTGAACTATAAACTCTCGAATGAAACTCGGATAGAGAAAATCATTATTTTACAAAATCCATCGGGTATCTCCAATGCGGAAGTGTCGGTAAGAGATGAAAGTGGATGGCATACCGCGGGAACATTATCGCAATCCTATAACAGTGTGAATACTTCTAACTATCAGCATGTGTTGGAGGTTAAGTTACAATGGAACGGGCAAGTCATTCCGGAAATATATGAGATCATTCCAGTGAAAAGAGTGGGAGATGTTACACCACCCGTTGATGATGGAGAACCAACTACGAATTTATCGGGTGTTGCTTCAGTTCTAAGTGGTCAGGAGTTCGCCCTTTCATTCGGATTGAAGAGTGTGACGGACAATGTATATGCCATGGACATCACGATGGAATATGATAGCCAAGTGCTTAGCTTCGTAAATGCTACGTCTTTAAAAGAAGGAATTAAGTTGCTAGAGACGAAAGAGACTACACCTGGACGCATTCGAATGGTTATCATCAGCGAAGGTGCAACACATGCCATCACAGGTGATATGCAATTCTTAGAATTAAATTATAGAGCGAAACAAGTAACGCAGAATACAAATAGTGTAATTGCCATTACCCAAGCGATTATGGGAGATGCGCTAGGGGTGGAGAAAGAGGCAATCGCTTCAACACATTCAATTCAAGTCACAGTAGATGTACCAGTACCGGGTATCCCTGGAGATGTGAATAATGATGGTAAAGTATCGATTGGAGATCTTGCTCTAGTGGCAGCGAATTATGGTAAGAATACGACTAGCCCAGATTGGGAGAGTGTGAAGCATCTAGATGTAACGAAAGATGGCACCATTGATATTAGCGATCTAGCGTTAGTAGCTAGAAAGATTCTTCAATAAAGCTAAATTTACGATGTGTCCGAAATAACAAAAAGCAGGTCAAAGATAATATCTTTGATCTGTTTTTTTTGATCTAATAGCGATTTTTGGCGAATAGCGTGGTATTATTGTGTGTGGTATAGGATTGGATACAGATTGATTACATGAAAGAGGCGATAGGGTTGAAAGGAATTAACTATCTTACGATTGCCATTTTGAACTACCTAGCAGCTATTAGCTTTATTGTTGCAGTGATGGTTACAGATCTTAGTAATTGGAAAATAACGTATGGTTTTGGTTTCGTGGCATTATTATTCGCATTAACTGGTGTAGCTAATACAGTCAATCACTTCAAAAAATAATAATAATACATTAAAAAAAGAGCAACGTAATCGTTGCTCTTTCGTATTTATGATCACACTTTATGAAGTAAGGCTTCGCCTGCGATGCCAGGATTCGTCATTTGGTATGAATCGAGAATGATATTAAGTTCGTTCTCGGATAGTACATTGTAATGAAGGCATAGACTTCGTACCGATTGACCGGTTAAGATGGCCTCGCGTGCGATCTTCGTCACGACTTCATAACCCAAATGTGGACTGAGTGCGGTAATAATCCCTACGCTATTCTCCACATATTCCCGACATCGATCGATATTTGCTTGAATCCCCTCAATACAATGTTCACGAAAGACCCGAAAACCTTGATTCATAATTTCTAATGATTGTAATAAATTATAGACCATGACTGGTTCCATGACGTTAAGTTCCAACTGACCGGCTTCTGATGCAAGACAAATGGTGTGGTCGTTTCCAATGACTTGGAAAGCAATCTGATTGATCACTTCGCACATCACTGGATTTACTTTGCCTGGCATAATGGATGACCCAGGTTGACGTGAAGGCAGTGTGATTTCACCCAATCCTGCTCTTGGACCAGACGCCATCAGACGGATGTCATTGGCAACTTTGGACATGTTCATCATGCAGATCTTTAGGGCGGCAGATACTTCGGTATAGGCGTCCGTATTTTGCGTGGCATCCACTAGATCTTCAGCTGGTTCTAACGGAAAACCACTTAAATCTGCAAGGATTTCTGCGACTCTTACGATATAGCGTGCATCTGCATTTAACCCAGTGCCAACGGCGGTTGCTCCAATATTAATATGAAGCAAATTATTCTTCGTGGCATGAAGTCGTTGTATATCTCTTCCCAAGACGCGTGCATAGGCTTGGAATTCTTGTCCTAGACGTATTGGAACCGCATCTTGCAGGTGCGTACGTCCCATTTTGATAATACCATCGAACTCCGTAGCTTTATCACTGAATGCCTTATGTAAATCTTCCATCGATTGTTGTAAGGTCTTAATCAGCGTGAGGACTGCTAGATGGACGGAGGTTGGGAAGGCATCATTCGTAGACTGAGCCATATTTACATGATTATTCGGATTGATATACTCATAGTTTCCTTTTTCCTTGCCTATAATTTCAAGAGCTCGGTTCGCAATGACCTCATTGGCATTCATATTAATGGAAGTCCCTGCTCCACCTTGAATAGGATCAACGATAAATTGTTCGAACCACAGACCACCAATGATTTCATCTGAGGCTTGAACAATAGCATCTCCCACATGAGTGTGTAGCTGATCAATCTCCATATTTGCGATAGCTGCCGCTTTCTTGACCATGGCTAAAGATCGAATTAATTCAGTATGAATTCGTTGACCTGTAATTGGAAAGTTCTCTGCAGCACGAATCGTGTTAATACCATAGTAAGCTTCAGATGGAACATCCTTGGTACCAAGGAAATCTTTCTCTACGCGCATAACAATGGATTCCTCCTAATTATGAAATCATGGGACTATGTAAGGTGAAGAACCTGAACAATAGGATTAACATCCGCTTCATAATCAACGCCATCCGTTTCGAAACCAAACAATTGGAAGAATTCCCGGCGATATCCTTCTAGATCCGTTAACTCATAAATATTATCACTCGTGATCTGGTTCCATATCTTAATAACCTCAGCCTGGACATCCTCACGTAGTTCCCAATCATCAATGCGAATTCGTCCTTGATCATCCAATGGTATACCGTCCGCATGGTATAGATGTTCAGTGAATAATCGATAGGCCTGTTCGATACATCCTTCATGAAGCCCTTTCTCTTTCATAACTTTATATAGAGCAGATACATAAAGGGGTACTACAGGAATGGCAGAACTGGATTGTGTAACAAGGGCCTTGCTTACGCAGACATATGCAGAACCACCCGTTGCAGCGAGTTGGTCATTCATTCGAATAGCCGTTGCTTCCAAATGGTCCTTTGCTTGACCAATAGATCCTTCTCGATAGATAGCTTGTGTAATTTCTGATCCGATATACGAGTATGCGATCGTCTTCGCGTTATCGGCTAGTACGCCAGCTTCGCGTAATTCGGTAATCCAACATTCCCAATCGTCACCACCCATGACAGTAACCGTATCACGAATTTCATCTTCTGTTGCAGGTTCAATCGTAATGTCACTGACCTCACCTGTATGAAAGTTAACGGTATTGTTCGTATAAGGCTGACCAATTGGTTTCAGAACAGAGTTGACCATTTCACCAGTTGCAGGATCAGTTCTACGAGCGGAAGCGACACTATAGATAACGAGATCGACTTGTCCGATTTCAGAGCGAATGAGATCGATTGTGTTTGTTTTTGTCTCAGAAGAGAAAGCATCACCAGTCACACTATATGATTTCAGACCAGCTTCTTGTGCGGCTTGTTCAAATGCTGCGGAATTATACCAGCCTGAAGATGCGGTACGTTTCTCGGTAGCTACACTAGGACGGTATACACCAACGGTATTCGCATGTGCTCCAAAAGCACCAACAATACGTGATGCCAATCCATATCCCGTAGAAGCTCCAATGACTAATATATTGCGTGGACCCTGAACCTTTGGTTGGGCTTGTACATATTCTATTTGTTCTTGTACTTGACGCGCACAGCCTACCGGATGTGAAGTCGTACAAATAAAGCCGCGTGTTCTCGGTTTGATGATCATTTGGTTATTAATTCCTCTCTTTCATAGAACGATTTATTATATGTTTATTTACCCTGAAATAGCATGGCTGTATCAAGTATATTCAAATTGAAGGGAAATGTCTTGCTATTGTATCATTATGATACGATGTACGTACGAATCGAAAGAACAGGAGATAGAGAATATGAAATTAGTATCATGGAATGTGAACGGGTTAAGAGCCTGTGTAATTAAGGGATTTAATGATTACTTCAACGAAGTGGATGCAGATATATTCTGTGTTCAAGAAATCAAATTACAAGAAGGTCAGATCACTATGGTGCTTGGTGAAGATTATTCAACGTACTGGAATTATGCAGTGAAGAAGGGATACTCCGGTACAGCGGTATTCACGAAGATCAAGCCAATTTCTGTGCGTTATGGTCTAGTGGAAGATGAAGAGCCCGAAGGTCGAATCATTACATTGGAATTCGAGAACTTCTATCTTGTGAATGTATACACGCCCAATTCAAGACGGGATCTATCTAGATTGGAAGTAAGATTAGCATGGGAACTAGAGTTTCGCAGCTATATTCAACAGTTGGACAAGCACAAGCCTGTTATCCTTTGCGGTGATCTAAATATAGCACATCAAGAAATTGATCTAAAGAATCCACAATCCAATCGAGGAAATTCGGGCTTCACACTAGAAGAACGTGGTGAAATGACAAAGTTATTGAACGCTGGATTTATCGATACATTCAGACATTTCTACGCAACCCAGACAGATGCCTTTACATGGTGGTCCTACATGGCCAAAGTAAGAGAGCGCAACATCGGCTGGCGCATCGATTATTTCCTAGTGTCCTCGAGAATGGAATCGTTGTTAGTTGATGCACAGATAGATTATGAGATTATGGGTAGTGATCATTGTCCGATTGTGTTGGTGATGGAGTGAGATATCTTAGGTGCGAACCCGAAGCACACATGAAAACCCCGGGGGTTCGCACCAGAATTCCTTGTAAAAGGTATGAAATTTGGTTATTATTGGGTTGATAAGTAGAGAGGAAAGTAGGAAAGGGAACCTTTATTAATAAAAAGGCGATCAAATACCTACTTTTGTGTTGCTTTTCGCAGTCGCACTCATGTAAAGTGCGTGGATTGAAATGATCGCTCAAGCAGCAGGCCGTTGCAATCGAAATGGTCGCACTCCATGTGAGTGCGTGGATTGAAAATATATTATCTAGTCCGAACCGGAATTGATTTAAGATTACTCTATATGAACTGTGACCCATTAGATGGAAACTTAGAAATAAGTGATCCTCTTATGGGTCATTTGTATCTAAATCGAACTATTGATGAAAAACTGATGTAGCACTAAAGAGCAACAAGATGATAGGAATCTTGAAGGTATTTAATAATGGATTGGTCCTAATTAGTTGTCAATGTGAGTTTTATCTGAGCAGAAATTATTGTGGATAAAGAAGGCAAGCCCGTTCATCCTACTGAGGCTATTTATAGGGGAGAGATTAATTGTTATACGGCGTTGCGTATTCGTGAATTAACTGGACGTGATCCCATGGCACAGTACACATTGAACTTTTGGAGATGAAAAAGACAGTTATTAAGGAGTCGAATTCAGATTTTCGCAAACAAGTTAATGGTAAAGCATATTTATACTTTACTGCTTATCGTGGACAATTTATATAAAGTGGTCATCCTGATGATTTGCAGTTGTTATATCAGGCTGGAGTGGGCAAGCGGGTATCTCACTGTTAAGGGTAGGTTAAGATCCCAACAAAATGCACAGATCGTCTACCGTGCCTTTGCATCGATGAAAAGCAACCTCAATCAGATTAAAGGATAAACAAAGTCTCTGTAGAATGTCTAATTTAGCGGGGATGTTAACGTGAGATGAACAGACAAAAGCACTTAACCGAAGTTAAGTGCTTTTGTGAAGACCTATGGGTCAGCTTTTACGCTCAAGGCTTATTTTAACTTACCAATGTAATGTTACAGAGTAGTAACACATCTACTATAACATAATTAACTTATATTGCAAATATAGAGGAGGTATTTTGATGGAAAAATTCAATTATAGTATTGGCTTAGATATTGGCACAAATTCTGTAGGCTGGGCATGTATTAATGAGCAGTTTGAGATATTAAAGCATAGAGACCGCTACGCAATTGGAGTTCACGAGTTTGATGCAGGTGAAACAGCGGAGGCTCGTAGATTACAGCGTGGAGCAAGACGAAGGTATAACCGGAGAAAACGAAGAATCCAACTTCTGCAGGAGTTATGGACTCCATTGATGGATAATCCCCAACCCTTTTTTTCTTATACAGAGGAACCTACATATTGGCGGAAAGATAATCAATTTGAAGAACGCTCATTAACTCATGTACTGAACCAAATGAGGGTTAACCCTAAGAAATATCCAACGATTTATCATTTGCGCTCAGCATTACTTACAGAAGACCGTAAATTTGACCTTAAATTAATATATTTAGCAATCCATAATGTAGTGAAACATAGAGGGCATTTCCTAAATGGTACAGACGAATGGTTAGAAGGCCGAGGCGCCAGCAATGAGACAGATGGTTTCAATTCACTAATCAAGGATTATCAGAAATTGGTTAATGATACGCATGTTGTGGAATTCGATGTTATTGGAACAATCGTAGATATTTGTAATGACAAAGATCGTAGCAAAACAGAGAGGCACCAAGCGATAATGGCACTCCTTCCGAGCACATTAAGTGAAATTATTAAGCTTATGCTTAACTTAACAGGCTCTTTTTTAAAGCTATTTCCACTGTCCAGTCAAGTGGATGAATATAAGGAATTAAAGGGCAATGACGGTAAGCTACAAATTTCTATGGAGGATTTCCTAGTTAGGTTAGATCTGCTGTTAGAAGAAGAACGTGAGGTTATGCTGGACGCCCAAATTCTTTTTCAGAGGCTTCAACTGAAGGGTTTGTTAGGTAAGCATGCAACGGTGGCGGAGGCAAAGGTAGATACATATAGACAATTTCAAATAGACTTGAAGCATCTGAAAGAAATTGTGCGAAACTATGGCACGGAAGAAGAGTATCGCAAATTATTTATAACATCAAAGCATAATTGGCGTGAATATAAAAAGAAGCCTAATATCAACTTGTTATGTGTTTTAGATCGATATACTTTACAGGCAAATCCTAATCAGAAAATGGAGGATATGTTAGGAAACAGTGCTGAGAAGGCAGACAGTAAAAATACTGATCTATATTTCAATTTATTTGTTCGTGATCTTATCACTTCTTATCTATCTATGGCGAAGTCGCCCCATCAACTTAACCAATTAGAATTAATTATTCGTAAAATTGATGAGCATCAATACATGGTCAAGCAGGTCAATAAAGATAATTCAGCCATCCCTGTGCAAAATAGTATGTATGAAACTCGAAAAATATTAGAGAAACAAGCTAAGTATTATCCAATAATGACGGATGGGTGGATAGAACAAGTGATTCAGCTTATCCAGTTCAAGATTCCGTATTTCGTTGGACCTCTAGTGAAAGGAACAACGAAGCATAATACAAGTTCATTTGGCTGGGCCACTCGTCATGATGAGCAGTCACGTGTTACACCGTGGAACTTTCATGAGGTAATTGATCAATCGCAGACTGCAGAGGGCTTCATCGCACGTATGACGAATAAGTGTACCTATTTACACACTGAGGATGTATTGCCTAAGCATGCCCTGTTGTATCAGCAATTTGAGCTTCTAGATGAATTGAACCGAATTCAAATCCGCCGGCCCTCCGAGGATAAACATATCGACCATCGTCTAGATCCTAGATTGAAGCAGTGGCTTATGCAGGAAGTGTTTCAGAAGAAGCAGAAGGTTAACCATGATGATGTCATGCAAGCCATACTCCGTTCGCCCTGGAAGAATAGCTATGTCCACCATGAAGATGGTGAACGCTATCAAATCTTTGGTACATCCAAAGAAAAGGAGTTCGCCAGCTCCCAGTCGAGTTATTTAAAGCTGAAGCAAATATTTGGAGAGGTTTTGGAATCTGCAAATGACCTGTATGAGGATATTATTTATACACTAACTGTATTCAACGAGGAACAAATCATAAGACAAAGATTGATTCATTTAAAGGATACGAATGTCAACGGGTATTTATTACATGATGATATTATTCGTGCTTTGCTCTATTGGAAGCCAACAGGATGGGGAAAGCTAAGCAAGAAGTTGTTAACGGGAATTCCCGTATATGAACATGCTACCATGACACTAATCGAAGGAATGTCACAACAGCACTATGTGTTTAATGAGTTGAAATCACCAAAACACTCTATCGCGAGTGGGCAATCGAAAACCAAGCAATACTCGTATTTACAAAAGCGAATTGATATGGAAAATACAAAGAACAAAAACAAAAAGACGACTCATCGTTTAACATACGCCGATGTGGAGGAATTAGCAGGGTCTCCAGCTATTAAGCGAGGAATATGGAAATCTCTTAAAATAATCGAAGAGCTTGTTGGTGTTTTTGGTGAGCCTCAGCATATTATGCTTGAAGTAGCCAGGGATGAAGAAAAGAGGAAGCTACGAACCCAATCAAGGGAGGACCAGTGGAGACTATTAGGACAAAGTTTGAAGTCTAGCGAATATGCTTCATTTTATAAAGAGAATAGTAAACCAAATGACAGTAGTAAGTTTATGCAAACAAGATTCTGGCTATACTTATTACAAGGAGGAAAGTGCTTATATACTCAAACACCTTTAGATATTAATCAGCTATCAACCTATCAAATTGATCATATTATTCCTCGTAGAATCGTAAAGGATGATGGCATTGATAATCTAGCATTGGTCCTGAGCAGTGCTAACCAAAGAAAGGAAGGTACCTTTGTTCCACTGGAGACCATTCCTCATAATCAGCACTATGCTGTAACTACCTATTGGAAGAGCCTATTAAATCTGAATTTAATCTCTCGTAAAAAGTATGACAACTTAACAAAAAAGAAGCTTACTGATATTGAGCTTGATGGCTTTATTAAACGTCAGTTGGTAGAGACTCGTCAAATTATTAAGCATGTGCAAGAACTTCTTCAGGAACGTTTCGAAGACTCGAACATTCACTTAGTAAAGGCAAATATCATTTCAAAGTTTAGACACGCCAATTATTTGCCCAAGGTTCGTGAAATTAATAATAAACATCATGCTGTAGATGCATTCCTTGTCGCTACCTTTATTCTATCGGTGATTACGAAATATGGCGTAAACTACTTACAATTCAGCCTTCAACGAAAGAATCTGGATCAATTACTTACTCAGAAGATATCGGCTCAAGAGGATTTCTTCTTATTCCGTAATTTCCATGAACAGCGCTATCCAATCCTTATACAACAAGGTGGACACCAAAGTGCTAAGGAGTATTTAGACGAGGTAATGTACGACCTACCTTGGCAAAGCACGTATGCGATTGGCAGTGCGGAATCTAGTTTCTACAATGAGACAGTGTATTCACCTAAGATGAAGAAGAATTACGACCAAGTGAAAGACACAATGAGCTATACAGAGTTAACACATGAGAACTTTAATAATCTATTTTCATTGGTTCTTGCTGTTGATGAGATCAAAAAGAATAAGAAATCTCGTAAACAAATAATTATGGATGTTCGTGTATATGATTATTACCAATTACGTGGTTTAACTGATCAGGAATTATCGGAAAAGCTTGTTGTAAAGCATTATCCGCAATATACAAATGTAACCTTGATCTCGAAGCTTCACAAATATCAGAAGATACAATATAACGGGGAGCCTGCATATTTCATTTCCTCAACAGAGCTTCGAAACAGGAAGCAATTACAGCTTCAAAAGGACGTCCATCAGAATGTTTCTCAGGTGCTAGATCCTAAATTCATGCGTAGAAAAGGTGATTCGTCTGATCAGGAGCAAGTAGATTCAAAGTTAGTATTTGATGTATTAGGTGATTGTATATTCAAGGAATATCAGCATTTGCCTGGAGTGGATAAGACTAAGTTCGAAAAGGCAAGCAATAAAATTGATAGCCATGAAAGTGGGGCTAAGATGATTAAGGAGGCCCTTAAAGTATCATCAGCTAGTGCAGCACGTTCCGATGCATTAGGTGGAAGGTGGATGCTAGGTAGTATAAAGCCAGAACTCATAACAATTATCCATGAATCGGTAACGGGATTGAAGTATCGCAAATAGTAAGGGAGGGATGATATGAGCTGGCGTACAGTTGTCATAGCAAAGGATGCTAAAGTGAGCTTAAGATTGAATCATTTGATTGTCTCCAATGAATCTGTTGCTAAGATTCCTCTACAGGAAATTTCAGCAGTCGTCGTTGAAAATCCTAATATTGTTCTGACCGGACACCTAATGAATGCTTTAGCAAGTGAGAATATTATGACTCTGATCTGTGACCAGGAATACAACCCTGCTACCCTGCTTCAACCATTGTACGGACATCATAGACAAGCTAGAAAGATTAAAGAACAATTTAGTTGGAGTGGTGAGCAAAAAGGCCAACTATGGCAACAAGTTATTCAGCATAAAATTACTAATCAGCAAAAATTACTTAAGCGCTTTTCAGCTGATGACCGTATAGGATTGTTTAGCGATTATATAAGCCAAGTGGAACCACATGATCGAACCAATCGTGAGGGACCTGCAGCAAAAGTCTACTTTAATCTATTGTTCGGACACGGCTTTCACCGTGATCAAGATGTAGTAATCAATTGGGCCTTGAATTATGGTTATAGTATTCTTTGTTCGATGTTTGCAAGAATGATTGTAAGTAAAGGATATTTAACTGAGGTAGGCATTCACCATATTAATGAATTCAACTTTTACAATTTGGCTAGTGACTTGATGGAAGTATATCGCCCCGTTGTAGATCGAATCGTCAAGCGAGAAATAGAGGATTGCACGAGTTTTGGAAAAGACGAAAGGCGTAAACTGTTAGCTATCTTTGACGAAAAGATAAAGCTTAACGGCAAAGCCTATACCTTGAATCACAGCGTTCAGCTGTACGTAGAAAGTTGTATGGAATATCTGAATGGAGATAAAGAGAAAAAGGTACTATTCCCTAGCTATTATTAATGAGGTGAGAAGGTGCATCGTATTATGAGAATGTTTGTTATGTTTGATCTTCCTACAGATACGAGTGAAGAACGAAGAGAGTACAGAAGGTTCCGTAAGTTTCTTATTATCAACGGATATGTTATGTTCCAATATTCTATCTATACCAAGATCATTCTTAATCACAGTGCGATGCAACTCCATAAAGCAAAGCTAATGAAGCAAATTCCACAGCATGGCCAGATTGATGTTATGTTAGTAACGGAGAAGCAGTTTGCTACAATCGAATCATTTGGCAACGAAGCCTTGTTCACGAATCCTGTATTACGAATAGATAGGTTGATAGAATTATGAGAATGCTGTTTAGTCATATGGATGAGATCATTCTAGAACCTGGGCAGGTTCATAGTATAATGTTACAATCTACTTCTAATTTGTATCGTGTACGAAAGTTGATATTTGATTGGGTTCAAGGGCAGTGTATGAATAGTCCTTACCTATTTGTTCGAGAGCAGGATAGGGATGTATTGGCTAAACAGAAATATGTCATTCATATGAAGCAATCTGTATTTGAATTAGCTGAGGACAAGGAATTTAGTAAATGGATAGTCCAGCACTTGAAATATCAACTTGAGCATGATGAGGTCTTCATTAGCCAGTACAATGAATTCATGCATGCACTTGAAAAGATGATATTCAGCACCACCTTGTATATTGGTGATGTGCAAATCGAATTTGACCTTACAGAGAAATTGATGGAGTCCATACTGAAGCAATTGAGCTTTCAACTTTCTATCAGTGAACAAACCTCTTTGCAATCATTACAGCTACGCAAGTTATATATTGATCTGTTGTTAAAGTTGAATGTTCAACAAAAGGATATAGTCATTATTTATGAGTATCCCGAGAATGATGCAGCGATAAAGGATTATGAAGCGTTAATGTTGTATTTGAAGAGTCTGAATGTGACAGTACTATGTATTTCATCAAGTAAAGACTTTGTGAAGTATACTGATATTGAAAATTTAATTCTGATGTATGATAATGGGTCTAGATATAATTTACTCAAGCTTAAAGAGGAGTTAGAGTTGTTCGAATACGACCATCCAACGTTATCTATTGATCAGTTAACAACAACGTTGTCGATCATTGATTTTTATGGTGTGTATGATCTGCTTGATCCTAAATACGTAGAATTCCTGGAAAGTAACCAAAAACCAATGTAATTCTTTAAAATTACACCAAAAGGGTTGCAAAACCGCCGATTTGAGGTTTTAGACCAATGTAATTTTAGAGAGTAGTAAAACGAGCAAACATGGAGAAATGATACACCAGGTGTTTTAGACCAATGTAATTTTAGAGAGTAGTAAAACGAAGAAACGAAAAGACATTCACACTGGCCAGTTTTAGACCAATGTAATTTTAGAGAGTAGTAAAACACCTAACAATGGAGAATAGAGACTGGCAGAGTTTTAGACCAATGTAATTTTAGAGAGTAGTAAAACGACTTGCGTCACGTATTCGTGTACTGGTTGGTTTTAGACCAATGTAATTTTAGAGAGTAGTAAAACATATACATCTAATGCCTCCAAATCTACATTGTTTTAGACCAATGTAATTTTAGAGAGTAGTAAAACAAATAGAACGTCAACAACAGAATCAGACATGTTTTAGACCAATGTAATTTTAGAGAGTAGTAAAACATCTAAACGTCTGAATCCACGTTGAAATTAGTTTTAGACCAATGTAATTTTAGAGAGTAGTAAAACATGGTTAGAAAGTCATCGGTGTTGCTTAAAGTTTTAGACCAATGTAATTTTAGAGAGTAGTAAAACACATTCGTTGACATAAGCATGCGTAGAGCTGTTTTAGACCAATGTAATTTTAGAGAGTAGTAAAACTGGTCCAAGTCCTGGAGTTTACGTTCCCTTGTTTTAGACCAATGTAATTTTAGAGAGTAGTAAAACATGAACCATATAATGAACACGAGCGAGTACGTTTTAGACCAATGTAATTTTAGAGAGTAGTAAAACTATTGAGTTAGATTTAATGTAGTACAAGGTGTTTTAGACCAATGTAATTTTAGAGAGTAGTAAAACCTCCTTATGCCAGTGTTAAAGCGACTTGCCGTTTTAGACCAATGTAATTTTAGAGAGTAGTAAAACACGAAGAACAATTTGGTAACACACTACCGCGTTTTAGACCAATGTAATTTTAGAGAGTAGTAAAACGTTCGCTTCCAGTAATAACTCAGAGAGTATGTTTTAGACCAATGTAATTTTAGAGAGTAGTAAAACATGTATCCTCACGTTCTCTCACATACTGATGTTTTAGACCAATGTAATTTTAGAGAGTAGTAAAACTGAGGAAGTTTTGCAGGGTCCAGTGTCACCGTTTTAGACCAATGTAATTTTAGAGAGTAGTAAAACAAAAAATCCAATGATCCCAGATATTGAGTTGTTTTAGACCAATGTAATTTTAGAGAGTAGTAAAACGCCCTATCACAGACGATTACGAGTACGTACGTTTTAGACCAATGTAATTTTAGAGAGTAGTAAAACTGACATGGAAATAAACCCACCAGCATGTTCGTTTTAGACCAATGTAATTTTAGAGAGTAGTAAAACAGGACAAGTTACCTCTTCACAAGACTATTTGTTTTAGACCAATGTAATTTTAGAGAGTAGTAAAACTAACGGTTCGTTTCAAGTTCATTTATCTTGGTTTTAGACCAATGTAATTTTAGAGAGTAGTAAAACACTGACCGCGCTTCAAATGCATCCCTGCAAGTTTTAGACCAATGTAATTTTAGAGAGTAGTAAAACCTCCTGGCGCTCGTCGATTTGAACTCCGTTGTTTTAGACCAATGTAATTTTAGAGAGTAGTAAAACACACCATTTGCCTACGCTGTGAAGGACTTTGTTTTAGACCAATGTAATTTTAGAGAGTAGTAAAACCTATACTCCAAATTAGTTGGTATCGGCAAGTGTTTTAGACCAATGTAATTTTAGAGAGTAGTAAAACGATATAACCATCCACAAGGCGCAGTGATATGTTTTAGACCAATGTAATTTTAGAGAGTAGTAAAACAAGTGACCTGCCTCTTATAGAGTTCTTCTCGTTTTAGACCAATGTAATTTTAGAGAGTAGTAAAACGGATAAAAGATCATCTATGGTCTGGGATGGTGTTTTAGACCAATGTAATTTTAGAGAGTAGTAAAACATTATTATGAACGGAAAAAACTTTGCTGAAGTTTTAGACCAATGTAATTTTAGAGAGTAGTAAAACAGGTGCAAGCGAATTTTTGACCAAGCCAACGTTTTAGACCAATGTAATTTTAGAGAGTAGTAAAACATCCACGAACGTAAAGACTACTACCGACCTGTTTTAGACCAATGTAATTTTAGAGAGTAGTAAAACATAAGGCATGGAATGAGGAGGATTCGTCCTGTTTTAGACCAATGTAATTTTAGAGAGTAGTAAAACCTTCAATGTCTTTCAGATACTCATCATTATGTTTTAGACCAATGGAACGGCTACACTAAGTTAGACAAAGAAAATAGGGCTAGTAGAATGGAGAAATAAATAAGGGAGCGAATCTACTATTCCAAAACAAAGACGAACGTTCACAACAGAGTTTAAACAACAAATAGTGCAACTATATGAAAGTGGAAAGACAAGAGTAGATAAAGCAAGCCGCGCTGATCATGGGACGAAAGTAAATGTAATGCTCACAAATATTCGGTATCAGCAATGTGCGACGTCCTGCAACTTCCGCGAAGTACATACTACTACAAGCCAAAACCTGCAGAAAGTAAGGAAGAGTAGCAGTTAGAGGACGCTGTAGTTGAAATTTTTAAAGCAAGTCGAAATAACTATGGAACACGAAAAATCAAAGTAGAACTACGTAAGCGGACTCTAAATCCTTCACGCAGGAAGATTGGAATCGTAATGAGGAAACACGGATTGGTATCTAACTATACCGTGGCGCAGTACAAGCCCTTCAAAAGTGATTCTAACGAGTCCAAAGTGAAGAATGAGTTACAACGCAGGTTTAATCAAGATGATGCATACGCCGTTGTCGTCAGTGATTTGACGTATGTGCGAGTTGCCGGGAACTGGCATTACGTATGTTTATTTGTGGACCTATTTAACCGAGAAATTATCGGATATAGCAGCGGCGCCAGAAAGACAGCGGAGCTCGTCTACAAGGCCATAGCAAGTATCTCAATACGTTTAGACCGCATTGGAATGTTTCATACCGACCGGGGTAAAGAGTTTGATAACACTTTAATATCTGATGCTCTATTGACCTTTGGAATTAAGAGATCGTTAAGTAGGAAGGGTTGCCCTTACGATAATGCAGTAGCAGAAGCAACATTCAAACTTTTTAAAACAGAATTCGCTAACCAATCTCATTTTCAAACACAAGAACAACTAGATATCGAACTTCACGATTATGTTAACTGGTTCAATGATCACCGTATACATGGAACACTTGGAAACTTAACGCCAGTTGAAGCTAGGATTATGCCCTTATAATTTTTGTTCAGTTTAGTGTTGACAATCCAGTTGTTAAAGCACGCCTCTCCTTGAACTTATCTTTTTCATTTACGTAACTATCACTATCACTATTAGCATCTCTATTGTCCGAACTTCCTTCATTCCAAATAACAGTATCGTGTTGTCCTGTTTCTAGAGAATATCTTAAACGTCCTGCAGAACTAGTATTAGAGGTAGCTATGTTAGAAAATAACACTGGATCTCCTTGTTGTATAGTTGCGGTTATTTCTTCTGTTCCAAGTAGTGTAGTCATCCCATCTACCTTAGAACGATCGATCTTCCATACTTGTGCTTTATTTATTTTAGTGTAATCAAAGGTAGAAGTTTGAGTCCAGTTATCTTCATAACCACCCACCTGTTTACTATAGCCTTCCTGAACCCACCAATATTCAGTACCCATTACAGGAGGAATAGGGGCTACGTAACCGGGCTGTCCGGCTGTCCCTGATCCAGGCACTCCCGGTACTTTTGTATAAGGTCCGGATTGTTGACTTACAGTCTCTGTATAAGATGCTCCTGATACATCAGTTGCTCTTCGTGGAGTAGGTCTACTAGGCGGTGAGTCTTTTTGTTTTCCTCCAGTTATAGGAGCCATAGTCCATCCCGAAGGTACAGATGTAAAATAAGACTTATATGATCTAGTTGCAGTTGCATTAGCAACATATTCTGTTTCTATGTTTACAATAAACTCTGATCCACCAGAAGCATAATAAATGTTTCTAGTAGTTGGAGTTCCTGCCATAGCTTCAAATGTTTCGTTATTTGGAGTACCTTCTTTTATCTCAGACCAATAACTAGGACTAGACGTATAAGTACCAAATACATTTACATCTAATTTCTTCTTACGGAAAAACTTAAGTAATGTTTCGTCCCCAGCATCACATTCTATAGTGTGAGTAACCCCACCTGCAGTGTATGTAATAGTTAGCTTAGCATTGTAAGCAAACTCTACTTTACCATCTTCAGGTATTGGATAATTACTTAGATTATCCTTGTAGTTTAAAGAAGAGACACCTTTGAAGTATTTTATAAGATCATCATTATCAATAGGGTTTGCTACTCCTGTTGTAGGAGAGCCAGTTATAATCGGTACAGCTCCTGTATTATTAGGACCTTTATCAGTACGAATAATATCTACTTTAAGTTTAGTATTAGTAGCTGTCTTCATAGCTATTACCCATGTCTCTAAATCTTCGTCAGATAACTTAGTTCTAATATTGACTGGAACTTCTTTACCTATCTTAGCACCTATTACCTCTCCACCAAAATTAGAGCTATCAGGTATATTAAGTTCACTATCACAATTACATATTATTTTACTGGATTCTTCATACAGTGCAATTAATGTCGATCCACCGAATTGAACGTTGGGTTTTCTTGTAACTACATCACTAGCTCTTTTCCAGTTGGGGGCATCTTTTGTAGCTGTAGTGTAAGATGCTGTTACCTTATCCATCTCATTAACTATATAAGATCCCACAAGCTTATATGTCTTACCCGGAACTTTACTATACTGTTTTGTATTAGCATTGTCAGTTAATAGAATAGGAGTAGATATAGGTGACCCACCAGGCCATTTCTTGCTGGGACTATCTGGATTCTCTACTAAGTAGTTAGAGCCTCCTGCATTAATAGTTGAGTCTAATACAACACCATCGGACTTTCTAACTTTCTTAACTCTAAATTCTTCTTTACTGTAGAATGTTATAGGCTGATCGTAGTACTGTCTGAACCCCCCTTTGTTAGCCCAAGCTTGTGCACCTCTTATAGAGGATAAAGTAGTATACTCCTGTGCTAAAAGAGTAGCACCTATCTTTACTCTGAATATAGTAGATACTCGTACTTGCTGCCCTGACTTAAGTTCAGATATACCAGAAGTCTTAACCTTTGCTTTAAAAGCATCTGCATTCATAGTGAAGGTGGATAGCACAGTACCATCTGTATGATCTTTATCCTCGCCTGCTACTAATCCAGCATCTCCTATATTTATCCTAAGATACTTAGAATCAGATAATGGAGTACATTCAGATGTTAATACATCTGAACCAGTACACGTCTTGTCTGTGCGAATTACCCAACCTACAGATTGATAACGTATACCAGAGGTGGCTTTCTTATTAACCGTCTGAAGCTGTAAGTCCCCCGTATCCCTATTAAATTGTAATCCTAATTGTATAGAACCATCAGACTCTTGTTCTGCTGCCTGTGCTGTCTCTTGTGCTAGTAAACTTGTTATAATTATTATAATAGCTAAAAATAAATTTAGATACCTCTTTCTAGTCATACACCTCACCTAACCTTTTTACTTTAGTTATATCTCAAATTACTTTAACTCTTTATATTCACTTTTACCTTCAAGGAACATATTTTCGGAATATCTAATACGTAAACTTTCAAATAATTGTACAATACCCCCGTCTGTTGTGTCATATGAATTAGTACTTAGAACTACATCTGAATATCCAGAATACCATACTCCTTTCTTAATGAAGTAGGGTCTACTGGATCCATCAGATACATTCCAGCTATCCATATTAAACTGAGACACGTCGGTACCAGATATAACACGAAACTTAAACTTAACTCTTTCGTGATAGAAACCATTGCGGTAATAAAACTGTCCTTCTGGAAATGCATAACCTTCTACAACGATTTTATTCTTTTTGACCCAAGTTTCCATGTCTTTAGCTACTGATAGCTTCCAACTACTATATGTATTTCCTGAGATTCCAGACATATAGTTAGAGGAGTTAAAGGTACGATAGTCAATATTAAGCGCGGTACTGTAATAATTTTTAATTCTTTTACCAACCTTATCTGCTTCATATTTAGTATAATCCTTTTTAACATTAATAGCAGTAGCTGGAGTGAATGCTGGATTATAGTTATCTACTGGTTTAACATTATAAGCCCAATCTTCGGTATCTTTAAGTGTAGTCCAGAAAGAATTAGTTTGACTGTCTCTAAGCTCACGACCCCAAGCATCTAACTTAACTGTTTTAGTATCAATCTTAGCTTGGTAAGCAGGGCTTGTAATGTTAACCATAACTGCATTCTGATCCCAATCTACTTTAGTTCCAAGAGTTTCACTTACAAAACGAAGTGGTACCATAACTCTTCCTTCTACTTTAATAGCAGAAGTGTTAAGAGTTTGATTAACTCCGTCTACAATTACATTCTGAGATCCTACAGGCATAACAATATTCTTTCCGTTATACTCTAAGGTAACTACTTGCTTGTTGTTATCCCATAGTACTTTAGCACCTAACTTCTCACTTACAAAACGAATAGGTACCATAGTGTTGTTGTTAGCATCAGTGAATGGTTCAGTATCAGGAAAGGTTGTTTTCATTCCATCAACTACCACATCAATACCTAAAGCTGGCTTGGATGCAGAAGCTTCAATCTTAGCTTCATTCCCAACAGTAATAACAGTGGCAACGATTGCTACCATAATAAGTGTTTTCTTAAACATAATATAAACATCTCCTCATAGTTAAATTCTCTTTAAGTACTTAGCACTAATTATATAAGTAATTCTCTTGTTTTTACTAGAAAACAGATTTAATTGAATCTAGTACTTTCTTCAAGTCACTTGGATTCAACTGACCATAGATACGACTAACGTCACCTTTGTCTAAAGAATATAATTTTATTGCCCTTATTACAGAGGGTTTGCTTAACCCAGCATACTCCCAATCAATATCCACATCAAACTTATTACGCTTATCTCCAGAAGTAGTAGATACCGCTAAGAAGTCATTATACTCAATCTCAGCTACTGCATCATTACTTACTACAACAAAGAGTCTATTCTTCCCGGGTCTACAATCAAACGCCATTAAAACTGTTCCTTGCTTGTATACCATCTTCTTCATACTCGTCTAGTATCTCCTTTGCCCATTCTACTTTTTCTTCTCTAGAAAGAATTTCGATGGGATAATGCTTATCTCCGAGATAATCAAGAAACTTATTTCTGGAAAGGCTACACTAAGTTAGACAAAGAAAATAGGGGCTAGTAGAATGGAGAAATAAATAAGGGAGCGAATCTACTATGCCAAAACAAAGACGAACGTTCACAACCGAGTTTAAACAACAAATAGTGCAACTATATGAAAGTGGAAAGACCAGGGTGGACATTGTAAGAGAATATGACTTGAGTGCATCAGCGCTGGACCGTTGGATATTACAAAGTCAAAACTCAGGAACCTTTACAGAAAAGACCAATCGAACACCTGAAGCAAATGAACTCCTAGCTTTAAGGAAAGAAAACCAGCGACTCAAGATGGAGAATGACATTTTAAAGCAAGCCGCGCTGATCATGGGACGAAAGTAAATGTGATACGCAATAATGCTCACAAATATTCGGTATCAGCAATGTGCGACGTCCTGCAACTTCCGCGA